>JAOZGB010000011.1 GCA_027491935.1 Thermoproteota archaeon
GCTTGTAGCCTACATCCTGACGAGCATAGTCTTCCCAATAATACTGGTGTTGATACTGGTTTTCAGGGCTGTAGTGAGCTCTGAAGCCGTCAATCCCTCGACGGTTGGCCTGGACGTTGAGGCTGCAACCCTCTACATCTTCACGCCTATGCTTGCATCCTCAATCCCCCTCCTGCTGCTTGTAAGGGCCAGCATGGAGAAGTGGGTTCAGCCCCCCCGCCTCATCCCTATTACAGCCGTCTCCTCCACACTTCTAGCCATACCCATCATCAGGGCTGGCTTCCTTCAGTATACGCTTGCAGCCTGCACACTCCCAGCTATTCTTGGCTTGAGGTTTGAGCGTTGGGCTTCAAGAGTCAACCGCGAGTTTCCAAGGCTCCTCCGGGACCTCACGGAGCATGTCACAAGGGGGGTGCCACCAGGCCGCGGCCTACAGCTCCTTGGCCGCGGCTACCCCGGGCTTGACAGGCTTATAGAGAACGCTAAGGCAAGGCTTAGCCTGGGCTTAAGCTTCAGAGAAGTCCTCCTAGACATAGCCTCAAAGCTTAAAGGCACAACCGCGTCTCCATTCCTAAGGCTTGCGGTTGAGAGCCTAAGCTACGGCAAGCCCTCCGAGGTTCTACTGGTGCTTTCAAGCTTCGCCGAGGAGATGCGTAACCTCCACGAGTCCTGCATGCAGGCCCTCTCAAGCTATGTCTTGACCGCTCTGATGAGCTTTACGGTAAGCCTCTCCGTAGGGGTTATACTAAGCAGGCTTTACAGTCTTCCCGGCATGCTTGGACCTGCCGTCAGGCTTCTACTATGCAGGGTTAACATGCTCCAGTCCTGGATAGTGGGGTTGACCGTTGGAACCGCCAGGACAGGTAGTCTAAGCCTTGGTTTAAGATATGTCATACCCCTATCCATCGCAGCCTACGCCGCCAACCTGGCAATTACAGGTCTAATACCATAGTGTTATCATTGGTGGTGGGCGTGGTGATGTGAGGGCTAAGAACCCCGATCCTTCGCCGGCCTTTTTCACCTTAAGTACGTTAAGAGTAAACTAAATACTTAAATCTCAGCTACATTGTTTGAAGGTAAAATGTATCTCTACCTGTTCAGCTCGTCTGTTTAAATAGTGTGGTGTTAGCCTATGCGTTGTAGGATATCGGCTTTCTTGGTAGCCCTAAATATGACGGCTCTTATTCCATTATTAATTTTATATTTCTACGCCTTTTACTACGTCTCTATATCAGATATTTATATAACACCTAAGGTAATTCGTCATAGAATACCTGTGGTTGGAATAGACGCTTTGAAATATGAGTATCTTAACCTTTCATATGTGGGAGGAGATCCTTTTGTACCTGCGTGGCTTGATAGCTTACAATACGAATATATGTTTAAATTCATTGTAACCTTTACACTCATACTCATTAACATGATTTTAATCGGAAAAGACGAGAATTTTAATCATTATCATATAAGAAAGTTGCAGGAAATACTGATATGGGCTGTCTCACTTCCCCCAACAGCTAACACTATAGTGGATGCTCTTTACAAAAAACTTCTCGTATTGCAGCTATTGAAAATAGTAAAAGTTACCTTTCAGCTTGCAAGCCTGTGGATCTTAAGCTCATATTTTCTAAGTAAGAATAGCGACGGGAAAAGTTACAAATACTTCGCTTTTCCATACTTTCTTTCTTTGATCGCTCAAACAACACTGTACAAACATGAAACGGAGATCATTCCACTCATATTCTACCTGTCTCCTCTACCGTATACCTTAGCACTTCTATTTACTGGTTGCGACCGTAAAGACCAAACATCCGTCCTTACTCTGTACTTTACAGTAGCATATGGTGAGAGCTTACCTGATTTCAATCTTAAATTCCCCCTAATACCTTGCATAGGCGCCTTCGTATCTATAACACTTGTACTATTGGTAAATCGTGTCAAAAAGGTGGGGAGGGCAGATAGTAGTACTAATAATGGTCTAAGAGCTGCTAGAGCAATAGAAAGACTAATAATGGATGTAGAAGAAGCATCGCGTTAAAATTCACGCTTCCTCTTTAGAAGTGTTATAGATAGTATATCATCAGGCCTAATAATAGAAATACCTGTTACGCCTCCTATAATCTCTACAAGTACCACTTTATCTGGGTTTTTCAAATCAATCCTTCTATCAATAATGTCTGCAAGGGCGGTAATAATATCTCTAGAATGTAATGATGTTCGCCTCTTTTCAACAGTTATTCTAAAACTCTCATCTGGCTTGATTAGACTGGCAAGTTCTTTGACTGCAGATTTCATTTTATCGATATCAGTTTTAACAACGGTTAATATTGGGATATACCTTAGGGTTAGGTTGAAAACATCAATTTTCTCGTCAGCAAGCCTCTTAATGGAGCGTACAGCATGAATTGGATCTAGGGATGTCCTAGCAAGAAGCAACCCCTGGACGCCGGACTCCCACACATTAACAGACTTATCTCCCACCAAAGAAAATACGTGCTCAACCTCAAAAACAGCATGAAACTCTTGACCCCTACTACATGTAATAATAAAGTTAAAATTCTCCATATAGCACCTAATAGTGCCTGATAAATTTAAAGGTGTAATTATGCCTAAAATAAGCCCTCACGAGCTAAATTCAGCTTTCCTAGGTGTACCGGTTAGAATTCTAATGGAGAACGCGGGTGCAGCAGTAGCTAAGGTTATATCAGAGAACTTTACGAAAGATAAACGCATCTGCGTACTGTCCGGGTCAGGCAACAACGGTGGAGATGGAATGGTAGCAGCGAGACACCTCGCATCGATGGGCTACATGGTGAACTTAGTGCTGGCAGTACCCCCCCAACTAATAAAAACCGAGGAAGCCCGTGAGAACTGGAAAATAATAAGAAACATGAAAGAAAGTGTCAAAACAACATACATAAGCTCCCCTGTCGACCTTGAAACAGTTAAGGAAATAGTTAAAAACTCCGATATAATAGTTGATGCACTGTTAGGAACAGGAATAACAGGGGAGCTGAGGTATCCCTACAAAGAATTAGTAGAGATTATTAATGATAGTAAAAAAGAGGTAGTGTCCGTAGACATTCCAACAGGCTTAAACCCTCTTACAGGGCAACCCTTAGGAGCTGCGGTCAAAGCCAGCATAACCGTAACATTTTATAAACAAAAGCCAGGGCTCACTAAAGCCCCAAAATACGCTGGGAAGATAATCATAGCTTCTATAGGAATTCCGCCGGAAGTAGATGTCTATGTCGGTCCTGGGGATGTTGCAAAAATACTTCCCCAAAGAGATCCATGGAGCCATAAAGGTAACTATGGAAAAGTACTAATAGTAGGTGGCAGCGTACTTTACTCAGGAGCTCCTGCCCTCTCAGCTTTAGCAGCAATAAGTGCAGGGGTAGATATAGTGTTAGTTCTAACGCCCAGAATGGTAGCTCCTATAGTAAAATCCTTTTCACCTCTCTTGATAGTAAACCCGCTCGCCTCACATGATTTTATTTCCCTCAACGATGTCTCCAAAGTGTTGGAGTACACGTCTAAGATGGACGCAATACTCGTAGGGCCGGGTCTAGGAATAGAGGATGAAACGCAACAGGCTACAGCAGAAATAATAGACCATATCTGTAGGATTAGAAAGCCTTTAACCATCGATGCAGATGCTATAAAAGCAGTTGCTACGTATAAGCCTGAAATTGGAAGTAACACGGTGATAACACCCCACGAAGCAGAATTCTCAACACTTTCAAATCTAAAACCCCCAAGAGACAGAAAAGAAAGAATAAAAATAGTTAAAAAGGTAGCCTCCAAACTTGGATGCACAATACTCCTCAAGGGTTATGATGACTACATCTCAGACGGGAAGAACATAAAGATAAACTTAACAGGAAATCCTGGGATGACCTCGGGTGGAACGGGCGATGTACTGTCTGGTCTCGTTGCAGCGTTTCAAGCCTACAAGGCCACCCCGTTTGATGCCGCATCGGCAGCAGCCTTCATTAACGGGGCGGCGGGTGATCTCGCCTACACAAAACATGGAAGCCAGCTAACTGCTACGGATCTGATAAAGGAAATACCCAAGCTATTAAAAAGTATAGGTGATGGTGTTTTCCCATACAAATCTGTCAGACGTCCCGGAGAAGGCTAAAGGATCCTACATACTGATACTACATGTCAAAGAAGATTTAAAGGTCAGAATCGGGCGTCTAGGATTGCAGTACATAAGCAAGGGCTACTACGCATATGTAGGCTCCGCTCAAGGCAAGCCGCCTCAAAACCTTAAAGGGCGACTAAGAAGACATGTAAGCAAGGAAAAGAAGGCTAAGTGGCACATAGACTATCTCACACTAAGGAAAGGGGTAACCCCTGTCAAGGCAATCATCGTCTTCGCAGAAAATATAGAGCATGATCTATCTAAAATACTTGAAAAAACAGGCCAGAAGCCTACGATTAAAGGCTTCGGAGCTACAGACTGTAAAGCAGGATGTCATTCACACCTATATAAAATACACAGCATAGACGATGCTACTCGAAAGATATTAAGTAGCCTTCGAAGGCGAAATCTAAGTTTTGTCGTTGTCAATCTATAACAGCCCAGAAAAAGTTTCGATGACGTCAAAGTCAGATATAATGCCCACCACTTTTCTACCATCAACTACGAGTAAGTGCCCGACCTTTCTCTCAACCATAATCCTTGCAGCTTCCGTTAAGTCCGTGCTAGGGGATACAAATACCGGGTAAGGAGTCATCACATCCTCAACCTTTAGATCGGAGATGTCAACACTTTCTCTAACGGCAAGGCTCAGAATATCTTCAACTTTAACTATGCCCTCATAAAACCCTTTTCTAACCACCGGAATACTATTAACACCATGCTCCGCCATGAGCCTTATAGCCTCTACAACAGGTGTTCCAACCTCAACCTTCAGTACATTTCTAGTCATTACGTCAGCTACCTTCACAATAGTAAGATCCCACAAAAATCTTATTAATGATTAGAGGTTGCATCACACGGCGGAGTGGCTGGAATGAAGAAACTATGCATAATCCTCTTGGGTCCCCCAGGGGCTGGAAAAGGAACCCAGGCAAAGAAAATAGCTAAGACCTACGGTATACCCCACATAGAATCTGGAAGAATATTTAGAGAAATAGCCAAAGGAGATAGTGAACTCTCAAAAACAGTGAAAAAATGCATAGAGCAAGGCGGCCTCGTCCCTGATGAAATTGTAAATCGGATTATAAAAGAAAGACTCTTATCGGAGGAATGCCGGAAGGGGTGTATTTTAGATGGGTATCCAAGGACTATGAGCCAAGTAGCGGCCCTAGACTCTATAATAGGTGAAATTGGAGGGAAGATACTTGTAATAAGCTTAAAGATAAATAAGAACAAAATAATTGAAAGAAACATAAATAGGCTTATATGTCCAGTCTGCGGGGCAATATACAATTTAAAAACAAACCCACCAAGGGATGATCTAAAATGCGACGATTGCGGTTCGCAGCTCGAAAGAAGAGTGGATGACGAAAAGATAGAAGTCCTGCGGAGGAGAATAGAGACCTACGAGCAATACACAGAGCCCATAATAAAACATTACGAAGAGAGGGGAGTTGTTAAGATGGTTGACGCATCTCAAAGCCCTGAAAAAATATTCGAGGAAATAAAGAAAGTTATAGACCAAGCTACCCTATGAGAGCTTTGGGCAAACAATATAGCCTTCTTCATCCCCCACTACTGTTGTTAGTCCTTCAAGATGTAACAAGGCGACCACAGCTGCTGTTAACGCGTCAACTTCATGTATGGAAAGATCCTTAACTTCAACATCCCCTCTTATCCCGATCGAAAGGAAAAAATTCCTAATAGCATTTATATCCCTCTCCGGCATCCCCATGATTTTTCTCGAGGTTAAGGGGTGAACTTCGATCGTCCTGAAACCACGCCTTTTCAGCTCGCTTTGCAGTTTAACCCCTCTCTGTGTTAGTTTCCTCATGCCTCCCAAGAGAGGAGGTAACAATCTATACCCCATGCTACGCATAATCTTTTCAACGTTCCTCTCATATCCACGGGTTGGTATAGTGAGAGGTGCATCTATTGCTATGATCTCAGGATTGGCTGAGGTTACTTTCTCCAGAATCTCCTCGTCTTGAAAGGCAATTATCGACCTATGATATACTCCCTCTAGGATACAAACTCCGGTAGGTTTCTTCTCAGTTCCTGCTAAGTCTATCCCAGCTACAGTTCGCCTAATCACTGAAGTCCTGTATAATACACTCTGAAGAATTTTTAATTTTTCACTGTGAATCATCAAGAACCGTCTTCTACTTTTATGAAAATGTTAAGTTTTAATCCATCAATGTCGAACATTTTACATAGGTACCGCTCCTTATTAAGAGGTTCAACGCCTATAACAACCTTTTTAGCTCGAACCTCCGCGGCTAAGTTCTCCTTAAATTCTTTAATTAACTTCAGAGCTTTACTGTCACCTGATATATATAGTTCTATCCACTCTTTCCCTCTAGTTAAACCTAACTGTCTCCTCATGGACTGTATCCTTCTCCTGACATCGCCTGTGAATCCCATTGCCCTTAGCCTTTCATCCACTCTCAGATCTATGTAAACCCTTCCATACTCGGTTTCCACCCCTTTCCATCCTTCTCCAGGCGGTTTTTCAGCTAGTTCAATATTGAGAGCATTTGTTAGGTATGATATTATCTCTCCATAATTTCTAATTATTTCTGCATATTTACTTTCACTCGGGATTACAAGAACTGATCTTATCGGTAGCCTAAGTTTTAGCCCTGAAGTTGACCTTAAAGACATAACCCGATCAACTATTTTTCTAACGATGTCGATTTCAGCCTCAATCGTTGGAGACCTTAGATTTTCATCCGGCTCAGGCCACCGGATCATGTGGACGCTTTCTGATTTATAGACGTCTACCCATGATTCCTGATATATCTTTTCAGCTATAAAAGGCGCAAAAGGAGCAATTAGAGGCAGCAGCTTTCCAAGAACGTAGAGAAGCGTGTATTTGCATCCTTCAGGGTTTCTTCCACCCCAAAGTCTTCTTCTAATAACCCTTATATAGAAATGGCTTATGTCTTCAATTATGAAATCTAATATGGCCTGTATTGCTCTGTGAAGTTTAAACTCCTCCATAGAAGCAGTCACATTATGTATTAATGTCTGAAACTTCGAAATTAACCACTTGTCCTCAGGTTCCAATTCTAAATTTTCAATTTGAACCGAAAAAGGATCCAACCCTTCCATATATGTTGAGGCGAAAGCGTAAACGTTCCATACGATATTTAGCCTTCCCCTGACAAGTTTTAACCCTTTAAATGAGAATTTCAGGTCGTGCCATGGTGTAGCTGATAGAACAAAGATTCTGAAAGGGTCCCTTCCATATCTATCTACAATAACGGAAGACGAAACATAATTTCCCAGTGATTTATGCATTTCTCTACCCTTTTCATCAAGCATGAAGCCGTGCATAAGTACAGTTTTATATGGAACCTTGTTAAACAAGAGGATACCTGTTCTAAGAAGTGAGAAGAACCAGCCAGCTACTTGATCGTGGCCTTCAGTTATGAAGTCAACCGGCCACCACTCCTCGAACTCATTCTTCCTTATAGGATAGCCTAAGCTTGAAATATGAGCCATCCCAGAATCGTACCAGACATCTACGATGTCCTTAACACGTTTCATCCTTCCTCCACAGGTGCATTGCCAACTGACTTTGTCAACCCATGGCCTGTGAAGATTATCGATCTTAATTCCTGATAGATTTTCAAGTTCTTTCTTGCTTCCAACAACATGTATTTTCCCGCAGGAATCACATATCCATATAGGCAATGGGGTACCCCAGTATCTCTGTCTACTGATCACCCAGTCCCTGACATCTTCAAGCCAGTTTCGAAATCTCTCTTCTCCCCCCCATTTTGGTATCCATTTAACCCTTAAGGCCTCCTCTATAAGCCTATCCTTAAATTTTCTAATTTTCACGTACCACTGAACAGTCGCCCTATTAATCAGAGGAGTTTTACATCTCCAGCAGACAGGGTACTTATGCGTGATCATACCCGCCTTAAGAAGCATCCCTTTAGATTCTAAGTCGTCTATTATCATCTTATTTGCATCCTTAATATGTCTTCCAGCATATCTTCCAGCTTCCTTCTTGAAGATTCCCTTTTCATCTACGAACATCAGAACTGGTAAACCATACTCTTCGTGTCCAACCTCGTAGTCCTCCTTACCATGGCCAGGTGCGACGTGAACACACCCTGTGCCTTCCTCAAGGGTAACATACTTACTGGATAAAATAACGATTCTAGCGTTTTTGGTTTTCCTTTGTGCATCAACCTCCTCATAGAGGGGAGATTTATATCTTAAGCCTTCAAGTTCACAGCCTTTAAACTTCCGGAGAACTCTTAGCGTTACACCGGTCTCTTCCTCAACCTCCTTAAGTCTACCCTCTGCAATTATGTATTTTTCCCTACCATCTGTAGCCTCAACATAATCGTAGTCCGGGTGAACCATTATTGCCACGTTCGCTGGAAGAGTCCAGGGTGTAGTAGTCCATATTACAATATATGAGCCTTCCCTACCCTCTATGGGAAACTTAACGTATATTGAGGGATCCGTAATCTGCTTATATTCTGAAACCTCGTAGTCTGCAAGCGTTGTTTCGCAGCGTGGACACCAATGCACAACCTTTAAACCTCTTTCCAGAAGGCCTTTTCTCCATATTTCCCTTAAACCGAACCATAAGCTCTCAATATATTCATCAGTATAGGTAAGATATGGGTTATCCCAGTCCATGGAAACTCCTAGATCCTTAAACTGCTCCGTTATACTTGTAAGATTCTCAGTAGCCTTCTCGTAACATTTATTAACAAACTTGTCCACGCCAAAACGCTCAATTTCAGATTTTGCTCTAAACTTAAGTTCCTTCTCAACAATCACTTCGATAGGGAGCCCATGACAATCATACCCAGGCTGATCCCTAACATTAAACCCCATAGCCCTCTTATACCTCACCACGGCATCCTTTAGTATCTTATTCCAACATGTGCCCGGATGTATCTCCCTGCTTGAAGGATAGGGGGGACCATCCAAGAAATAATATTTTTCCTTTTCTTTAAGACTCGCTCTAATCTTATCATAGATTCTGTTCTGATCCCACCAGTTTAGAATCTCCCTTTCGAACCTAGGCGGGTCATAGTTCCCTTGAAGTCTTTTTACACCCAAGTCACAGCACCTACCAGCTAATTCCACAATGCTTCAATTTAAAATTAGCAACAACCTCGCATAGACATGTAGTA
>JAOZGB010000007.1 GCA_027491935.1 Thermoproteota archaeon
TTCTCCTGAGACTACGGGTAAACCTAGCCAGTTTGGAACCTTAGAGGAGGTAGTAAACCTCAGCATGGAACTAGACTATGTGGTTCCCACCATAGATTTCGCCCATTTACACGCGAGAGAGGGGGGCATAATTAAGGGGAAGGAAGACTATGAAAGAATACTCGGCTACATTGAATCTAAAATAGGGAATGCTGTGAAAACCCTTTTAATCCATTTTTCAGAGATAGAAATGACCAAGAAAGGCTACGGGGAACGGAGACACCACGATATAGGATCAGGATACGGACCAGACTTCAAACCTCTAGCTGAGATAATCTATGAGTGGGGCCTCTCCCCCACCATCATCTGCGAAACCCCCCTTCTAGACGAGGACGCGGTAAGGCTAAAAAGAATATATTTTAACATTGCAAGACGTTAGCTTAATAAAAATAAAAGGAGTATAACTTTTGGTTAAAATGCCCGTGGCCAAAAATATAGAGCTAGTGGGTTCTTCGTCAAAGAGCTGGGAGGACGCTGTTAACGCAGCTTTTACCGAGGCAAAGAAAACATTGAGGAATATTAGGAGAATAAAAGTGCTAGGCTATAGCGCAATAGTAGAGGGGGATGAAATAAAGGAGTACAGAGCCAGGGTTAAAATAACCTTCCTTGTAGAGCGTTAATCCCTCTTTTTTATATTGTGAAGGGCTATGAGGTCTTTCTCAAACGGCTTAAGCTCCGGAGGAATATCAACTTCTATCTCGTCCTTAAGAGATACTTTCATCTCTGTCTTCATCCTCCAAACCTGTTGATTGAACTCTTTAAGCCTCTCTGTGAGGTCCGTCAGCTCGCTGTCCCACCTTTCAACCGGTTTTGGAAACATCATATGGTGGATTGTACCTCCATACACTTTTCTCCATATGTAATCCGTGATCAGAGGAGTTATTGGAGCCATTAGAAGAAGCAGGATTCTGAGTGTTTGGTGCAGGGTGTACCATGCGGATTCAGCCCCATCGGCCTCCATGTAGGCTCGCTTCTTACTCATCTCGATGTAGTGGGGAGCATATAGGTCTTTAACAAATGTCTTTATAGCTCTGGCAGGAATGAAGAAGTTTAGCTCGTTATATCCTTCCATGCATCTTCTAATAAGCTTATTAGCTTCTCCAAGGATCCAGAGGTCCGTCTTTTCTAGCTTGGGCTCTTCCTCGATGTACGGGAACATCGATATGTATCTTGCAACATTTAACACCTTTATAAGGAACTTAAGTGTCCCCTTGATCCTCTGCTCTGAAATTCTAAAATCGGAGCCGAGATTGGTTTCAAACGCCCCGAAAAATCTTATTGCTTCAGACCCGTATTTCTCTATCATCGGCCATGGATATATCACGTTACCAAGGTGGCGGTGCATTGCCCTACCATGCTCGTCAAGGCCCATCCCTGAGATCCACACCTCTTTAAAGGCCGGCTTTCCGAACAGCAGATACCCCCTGAGGAGGGTATAGTATAGCCACGTTCTAACTATATCCTTCCCCTGAGGCCTTATAGAGCATGGGTAAAGCTTTTCAAAAAGATTCAAGTCCCAATCATAGCCGCAGTAGACGGCTTCTGTAATACTTGAATCCATCCATGTGTCGAAGGTTCTGGTTTCGCCTTCAAAACCCTCTTTCGACCCGCACACCGGGCACCTGTCGAATGGAGGGTTTTCCTTCCATGGCCTATAATATTTACCCTTTGGGGGAAGTACGGTTTTCCTGCAAGACTTGCAGTACCATATCGGCAGTTCCGTTCCGTAATATCTACGTCTCGATATGGGCCAGTCAGCTGTAATTGAGTCGAGCCAGTTCAAAAGAATCATTTTAGAGCTTTCAGGATGAAACTTTATTTTACCTTCAAGAACCATTTTCCTTATTTCATCTACGAAAGGAAGCTGGCGTAGGTAGTACTCCCTCATCGGAACAAACTCTATTGTTGTTCCACACCTCCAGCATGAGGGTACCCTGTGAACGGTCCTCCTGACCTCCTCTAAAATCCCCATATCATTCAGGTCTTCAATTATTTTCTCCTTGGCCTCCTCCACCTTTAATCCCGCATACCTCCCTGCGTTTTTGGTCATTCTTCCATCTTCGTCGATAAGAATCGTGGGTTTAAGGCTTAACTCCTTGAAAAGCCTGACATCGCTTGTATCTCCATAAGAGCATATCATGACAAGGCCTGTTCCAAATTCCGGGTTGGCGTATGGGTGTTCACGGATTGGAACCCTTTTATTGTAGATGGGGACAATCGCGTTTCTACCGTTTAAGTGTTTATACCTGTCATCCTTTGGGTTGTAAATAATGAGCGCGCAGCCTGCAAGGAGCTCCGGCCTTGTTGTCGCTATCACTATGTCCTCGCCACCCTCAACCTTAAATCTTACATAAGCGAGTATCGTCTCCTTCTCCTTATATTCTATCTCGGCGTCGGCTATAACCGTTTTACACCTTGGGCAATAATTTGAAGGCCTGTAGTCCTCGTAGATATGACCTCTATTCCAGTGTTCGATGAACGTTGCCTGCGTAATAGCTCTCCACTTCTCGGAATCCGTTTGATAGTAGTTGTCGACATCGCAGCTTAAAGCAAGCCTCCTAGTCAATGCTAGGATGTCTTTCTCGGCTTCATCAAGGAACTCCCTGCAGAGTTTAAGGAATTCCTCCCTCGGATATTCGTGCATCTGGATATTATAGTGTCTCTCAACCTGAACTTCCACGGGAAGCCCATTCCTGTCTACTCCCATGGGGAATAAAACCTCGTAGCCTTGCATCCTCCTTGTCCTAGCAATCATGTCTATCTGCGTGTAGTGAATCGACGCTGCTATGTGCCATCTTCCGCTTGCGTAGGGCGGGGGCATGTCGATAGCGTATAATGGTTTTCCAGAGTTAGGGTTAAACTTGTAGAGACCCTTGTGAAGCTTAAGCATCTCTTCCTCCAGTTTGGGGGTCCACCTTAACGCATCAATCTTAGGTTTGAACTTTCCAGCCCTCTTCATACCTCCGACCATCTTTATTCCTCCCATATATTTATTAGTTTGATGGTTTGCGATTCTAACTCAGAAGCTTTACTTTAGCAGCATGACCATTGGAATTGTAACCCTACAACTGATTGACCAAATGCACAACATTATAAACATCCTCAAGGCTATAAATATCAGATTATTGATGTCAGAAAAACTAAAGGAAAGAGTTCTCTCAAGCCTCAGGAAAGTATACGATCCTGAGTTAGGGAGGAGTATAGTCGACCTTAACATGGTCAAAAATATAGTGGTAGACAAAGACGGTAAAGTAACCATTGAAATGACCTTGACAACCCCCTTCTGCCCCCTCATGAATCTAATACTCGCCATGGCCAAAAGGGCGGCGGAGGAGGTTGAAGGGGTATCTGAAGCTAAAGTCAAGGTTGTAGGTTTCGAGCTGCCGTCAATATGAATAGGTGAGTTCTATGGTAGAGCTAAGCTTTCTAGGAGCATGTAGAGAAGTGGGTAGAGCCGGGGTTTTAGTAGAGTACAAGAACACCAGGCTTCTACTAGACTACGGTATAAAAATTAGACCGCATCAGCCTCCAGAAATGCCTGTAAAGCCGGACTCGAAGATCGACGCAGTCCTACTAACACATTGCCATCTAGACCATAGCGGAGCAATTCCATCATTATACCACTCGAATCCCGGATTAAAAGTGTACGGGACACCCATCACCAGAGATCTCTCAGAGCTACTGTTATACGACTCAATAAAGGTTGCGAAGATGGAGGACTACCCTATCGAATTCGGTGAAAGAGAGGTCGAGATGTTTCACAAAAACTATCGAAGTATAACTCCTGGTAGCAAGTTTAAGATAGGCAACATCAAGGTTAGGGCGTTCCACGCAGGGCACATTCCGGGAAGCCTATCATATCTCCTTGAAGTTGGAAAACGTAGAATCCTCTATACGGGAGACTACAAGTACATAGACACGCAGCTCGTTGAAGGCGTAGATCTTGACATGCCAAATGTGGATATACTTATAACAGAATCTACATACTCTACTCGAGAACATCCACCAAGACCGCGGGAAGAAAAAAGGCTAACCAAAATAGTGACAGAGACGTGTAAAGCTGGAGGGACTGCTCTAATAGCAGGTTTCGCTGTCGCAAGGCTAAACGAAGCCATGATTGCAATCTTTAGAAAGAGTAAAACTAAATGTAGACTCTACCTTGACGGCATGGCTAGGACAGCCACAGACATAATCAGAAAACACGGGGATGTTAGGGACAAGCTTCTATTCGAAGCAGCTTTAAACACCGTTAACTATGTCACATCACAAAAAATGAGAAAGAAAATACTAAAGAAGCCAAGCATAATTCTCACGACATCCGGAATGTTAGAGGGAGGGCCGGTACTATTCTACCTTTCAAAACTATACAATTCAGAGAACAGCAGCCTCTTAATAACAGGATTCCAGGTTGAGGGTAGCAAAGGTGACCGTCTTCTGAAGACTGGTGAGATTGTAATAGAAGACGCGGTATATAAGCCGTCCCTTAGAATAGAAAGGATAAACTTATCGGCTCATGTAGATAGGCCGCGGCTGTTAAACTTTATAAAAGCCCTTTCTCCGCATACTGTGTTTTGCATGCATGGCGAGGAAACCAATAGGTTTGCTAAAGAGCTTTCTGAAACGATGGGCGTTGATGGTGTAGCGCCTAGGCTTGGTGTGAGCTACAAGGTCTAACCGATTAAAATTTAAAACTAACCTGAATACTGCAAGTCCTGGGGGTAAACATTGGCTTCAAGTGATACAGTCGTAGAAGTCATAGACCTTAAAAAATACTACTTCTTGAGGGGGGAGACTGTTAAAGCCCTAGATGGTATCAACCTAACAGTTACAAGGGGAGAATATTTAAGCATAATGGGTCCAAGCGGCTCGGGGAAAACCACACTTTTTAACATGATAGGTGCTCTAGACACGCCTACTGAAGGTAAAGTCTACGTTGAAGGCTTGGAATTAAATAAACTTGGGAGGGAGCAGCTGGCTTGGTTCCGTTGCCATTATATAGGTTACATATTCCAGACTTTCAACCTGATCCCGGTCCTGACAGCGCTCGAAAATGTTGCTCTACCCATGGTCTTTGCAGGTGTCAGGAAAGAGGAGAGGATTAAGAAGGCCAAGAAACTGCTCGAAGCGGTGGGTCTGGGAGACAGGATAAATCATAGGCCAATAGAACTGTCCGGAGGGCAGCAACAAAGAGTTGCCATAGCTAGGGCACTTGCAAATGATCCCGCCATAATACTTGCAGACGAACCAACTGGCAACTTAGATTTAACAACAGGGTTAAACATAATTCATCTCCTGAAAAAACTAAGTATTGAGAAGCAAACAACGGTGATAACAGCTACCCACGACCCCAAGATGATAGATGTGTCTGATAGAGTTGTATGGATCAGAGATGGAAAGATAGAAAAGATTAGAAAAAGAGAAGAGATTAAAGTTGAAGCCGGAAAGGTCGAGGGTATCGCAGGATACGACTTCGAGAGTTAA
>JAOZGB010000017.1 GCA_027491935.1 Thermoproteota archaeon
TTTTGTAGCCTGAGACATCTATACTCATAACAACTTTAATGCTATCCAGATCGTCAAAATGCTCATTAACATAGGCCCTAGCACCGAAACAAGAGTATCCAACACCATGGCCTGAGAAAGCAGCAAAAATGACACGCCTATAAGGATTAATCTCGCTAATAAATTTAGCTAGTTCAAGAAATATGCCGACGGATACGGCTTCGCTTGCACCTGGGCTTAAAGATGGTATTAAGGTTTGAGAGTCAAAATGCGTCGATAACAGGATTGCTTCATCGTTATGCTTGCCTGGAACTTCGCCAATAATATTTTTGATTATCCCGTTCTCGTATTCCATTTTAACCCTAACGGTGGCTGTTATCTTTTCGCCGTTCTCCAGCCTAGCCCTGAGTTCTAAACCCTTATCTCTTGGAATGATGATGCGTGGAATATCTATGGGTAATATGTAGAATGCCTTCTGAATCGTCTCGTCCAATGTATATTGTTCCGGCTCTATGAATACTACCGCCTTAACACCGAGCTTTACTAGTTCAGCCCAGTCGTACTTCACATCGAATTCAACCAAGGCGATTGCATCTTTGAAGTTCTTATTCTGTAGATCCTCCGATGAGAGCTTCCCAGCATATACCAGCGGCCCTGTTATCCCGTTCTCCGGGGTGGTACATGTTTCTACGCCGTTTGGCCTAAGCGCGTAACATTGAACCTGTTCTTCAACTCCTTGAGCGTGCAGTATAAGGCTAGACCCATAGTCCTTTAATATTGTAGCATTATAATATTCAATTTGAACCTTTAACCCGTATTCTTTGAGCGTTTCTTCCACGTACTTGGCTGCAAGATCGTATCCCTCTGTTCCCGGTACTCTTGTAGGTAGACTTGAAAGATATCTCGCATGTTCCTCTATTCTTGTGATATTAATTTTAGATATTATGTCACTCCACTGTCGGCTTGCTGCCAGGTCGGAGGCTGTGTAGCTTGTTTTGAGCATAGAGATAACTATAAGAATCAATTGTATTATCAGGATTGTGATGTTAAGCCTTTGTTTCAGCTTTACCACCACTCATGAGGTTGGGTTTTTAATGTTAAAAATTTAACGGAGTAATGCTTGACATATGGCCACCCCCTTTATCGTCTCCTACTTAGGAAGTCTTGTTAGAAGATGGGAAGCTAGAGGATCAGAAGTCATAATTGAACTTTCCAGCAAGATTAGCCGTATTGCCTTTTACATTAAACCCATAGGCTTCGGATTTGGCGAGCATGAAGCGGTTTTCGTTGGATTTTACACCGTTGTGCCACCTGAATCGATGGATGAAAACAAATCCGAGCTTTACAGGAGGTTAAAGCCTCTAGAGTGTGAGCTTAGATGGGAAGGTTTGATTAGAAGAAAGCCTTACTGGAAGCCTTTTGTAGGCCTTGAAATTTTGAGAAAAAAGATCGGATTGAAGCCTGAAAGCTTATTATCTGACGCGCTTATGTCAGATCCTGAGATTAATAGATTGATAAGAAAGGTTAAACCTGAGGAAGCATGGGTAGCTCTTGACTCCGGAGTATCACATATAGCGGGTGGCGTAGAGAACACAGAGAGTGCTGCTGTGGAATACTTTAGAAATCCGGAGGAGGTCAAATTTGTCATGTATGTTTCGAAGCTGTGTGAGGTTGCAATGATATCAAAGGAGGATACCATAGACATATTAAGGTTTATGGTAAGGATCGCTGAAGAAATCGATAATATAGTTGGGGGCGTAGGGTAAGCCTTGTTTTAGACCTTTGCCGTAGTAACTTTTAAAAAGCTTCGAATGGTTAAATGAGTTGATCAAAATGGCTGAAACCGAGGTTTACGCTGGTGAAGAGGCTGAAATGATGGAGTATAAGGCGTTCACCGCGAGAGCTGTAGTGCTAGCGCTGTTCTTCGGAGTTCTATGGATATTTGCGCAGATCATAATGGGAGTAGCGGCAGGGTACATGTGGACAGGAGAAGGAGCCGCAGCGATGATGATAATAAGCTACGCCTTGTTCGCCGCGTTGAGGCAGAGAAATGTCAGACTTGAGGAGTACGGGGTTATATTCGGTATTACAGAAGTTATCTGCTGCGCATCCCTCGGCTGGGCCCAATATGCTTTTCCAAGCACGGTTCTAGCGCTGGCTTCACCAAGATACAAGGCTTATGGCGAATATTTACCGTCATTCTTGGCACCAGCTGCTGAGGATCAACTAAAGGCTGCGATGTATGGGGGAGCTATAAGATGGGGTGAATGGGTAACACCGATACTCTTCTATATAACGTTCGGCCTTGTAATGTTCTTATTCTCGATGTTTGTGGTAATGCCTGTTAGAAAGCAGGTCATAGAGATCGAGAGGCTTCCTTTCCCAGTGGCAACTGTCAGCGCCACAGTGGTACGTATGACAGCAGGTAGAGAACACCCTGAAAGGCTGAGATGGTTGTGGCTGGGGCTGCTTATAGGATTCCTAGTGGGAATGCTGCAGGAAGGATTTATGCTAACAAAAATGTTTCCAGGATTCAGCGGAATACCTATCAGCCACGACTTCACGCCAAACTTGCAGGACTTATTTCCTGGCTCAGCATTAATGATAACAGGGCTTACGCCGGATCTAATCGCGTGGGCGTACATAATCCCATTAGAAACTCAGCTTACAATGGTGCTTTTTGGGATACTATTCTACGTAGTAATCGCAACGATTCAAGTAAGGCTTGGCTGGGTAACATACGAACCTGGAGGAGGGTGGTATGACTACTCCTATGTAGTTTGGCTTAAAGGGATATCAACAATCCACCTCACAGAAGGGACGTATTTTGCAGCGGCTATTGTGCCAGTATTAATCAGCACTGCATATCTAAAAAGAATGTTTAGAAGCGTCGTTTCAGGTCCTACAGACGAGGAGAAGAGGGAGGAGCCACTGACATACAGGACGATGTGGGCCGTAATAGTAGTGCTGTTCGTAGCCGCTGTTGGGCTTCTCGTAATGCTAAGAATGCCTGTAATCATGGCGGTAGTAATGATGATCATTCAAGGCATTACATTCCACATGTACATGAGAAGCATTGGAGCAGCGAACTGGAGCATTCCAATCCCGACAGGAATACAGAGACTAATGAACATGATATTCTTCCAACCATGGCCAGGAATGGAGAAAGGCTTCTTCGAACCTATGAGCCAGGCAGGGTTTAGTACTGGTCTAAGTGACATCTTAACGTTGGAGGCTGGAAGTGGCGGCGGAGTCTCAAGCATGGAGACTTTCAGATTCGCCTTCCTAACACGGATGAAACCTAAGGACATGCTTAAAGCTCAGCTCATAGGCGCCTTCATGTCTTTAACGATAGGAATTCTCTTAGTGCTATTCTTACTTGGAAAGTTCGGCGGACTAAGTGAGCAGATGAAATTCATGTATGGCTATGTAGTCACTAGAGCAGCGAACCAGATGCGTGTCAACCTTGGAGGCTTCAGCTTTAAGATATTCGTGGCAGGTTTCATACTTGGAGCTGCAATAATCCTCGCTAGGATAAGATTCCCATGGCTACCAATAGACGCGTACGGTATAGTTCTTGCAGGCCTACTAAACGAGTACATACTGCTCTACATGATAACTCTAATACTAAAATACTTCACACTGAAAATAGGAGGGACCAGAGGATACGAGGGAGTCGCAATACCCTTCGTAGCTGGATTAGCTACGGGCGGGATCTTAGTAGGGATATACACGGGAATCCTTAGCTTGCTCGACGCCATCGGAATTCAGCCGATAGCCGGCATCTCTACAATCCTGATACTAGGAATCATCTTCATCCTAATAACAGTAATACCAACCATCTTCGCCGTCGTAAGGGCTTTCACAAAGGCCTAACTCCCCATTATTTTTTAAACTCTAATCCCAGCTAAAAACCCTGTCTATAATTATCTCTGGATTATAAGGTTCTAAATCTTCGATTTTGCCCCCTACACCTATGTATATTATAGGTTTCTTCGAAAGAGCAGCTATTGATATTATTACCCCCCCTTTGGGGTTTGCATCCAGCTTTGTAAAGATAAGGGCGTCCACACCTACATTTTTATCAAATGCCTTAAGTTGCGAAATTGCATCTGCCCCTGAAAGGCTGTCCAACACTAGAACCTTAAGGTCCGGATTATTAACCCTAACAATTTTCCTCAGCTCTTCAATAAGGTTTTTGTCGAGGTGAGACCTTCCAGCCGTATCAGCCAGCACTACATTATAGTATTTGGATTTTGCTTTTTCAACAGCTTGGTATACAACCGAACAGCTATCAGACCCTCTTTTCTGTTTTACTATAGGTAGACCAGCCATCTGAGAGTATTCTTCTAGTTGCTCTATAGCTGCCGACCTGTAGGTATCACCAGCAGCGACAAGTACTCTGAAACCTTTCTTTCTAAGCAAGTAACCTATCTTGGCCAGTGTTAGAGATTTTCCCACACCATTAAAACCTAAGAAAACGATTAGAAAAGGTTTCTTCTTCTCTATAGATTTCTTTATTAAATCTTCAATCTCAAGGGTAGGAGTATTTAGAAGCCTTCGAATAATATTTTTCAACGTCTCACGTATATATTCTTCAGGTGAAATTTCTCTTGGTATCTCTTTACCAACAAGTTCTGACTTGAGCTGCCGAGTTATCTCATCGACTACCTCAAAGTATATGCCTGCAGATAGCAAAGCGGGTGTTGAGTCATAAATTATTTGATCTATATCTTTTTCAGTAACTTTCCTTGCCCTTGCAAGCTTAGCTATGGTTGATGTTAAGGTTCTCATTGAGGCCCTTAGCAGATTTAACATCCTGAGGCACCCTTTGTTCGACTGTTCCCCGCTGTATGCGAGCCATTATACTGCTAGCTTGAACTCTTATTCTCTCAGCTGTTTTTGATAAGTCTTCTATTCTATTTCTTATTTCCTGTATTTTTTCGTCTAATATTTTCAGAGTGTTTTCTGCATCTAGTTCCGCGAACAATCCGCCTCCTATCCCCACTAGGATCCTATTGAAGTTTATCGAATTTGCTATTACTAATATATCTGTAGCTATAGGAAGCATAACACCACCCTTTATCTTGTTTTTCAAGGATTTATCTATGATTTTTCTAAGTTTATTATACCTAGCGAGTTCGTATTGTAATAGTGTAATTTGTTGAATTATATTCTGATACTGTTGGTCTAGAATGGTAAGGTATGCGGTGAGGTTCTGCATAGACACCTAATCACTCTCCGTTAGTTTAACTAAAGCTGTTTTGTCCTCCTCATCTGGTATTACGGTTACTTTTATCTTTCTCGGTGGATTTTCATTTCCCCTTGACCATATGTAGTTCGAGACTTCCGGCGCTATCTTGACTTCGTATCCTTTGAAGTTTTTCGTTATAAACTCTCTAAGGAATTTTACTGCTTTTTCTGACCATTTCCAAGATGGTTTTTTCCTCCTAGCAATTTTAAGTGGAACGGTAAGTTCTACTTCCCTGGTTTTTTCTCTCTTCTTATCTCTCATAGATTTCACCGTTTGAGTTTTGTAACTCTCCAGTTCCTTCTTCTTCGAGGCATTACTCTCCTGTTTGTTCTAAGTATCACCCATAGAGGTATCCTCTGGTTTGATTTTAGCTCTTTTGCTAGTCTTAGTTTTCTCGCAATATGTTTAAATCTAGCCATTTTTAACCTCACCCTATAATCTTCTTATCTTTATATTTCTTTTTCTCTGTGCCACTGTTTTTAAGATCTGTTTAAGCTGTTCGTCGGTTATGGGTTTTCTTATCCTTCCAGCAGCGTAGAGCTGGATTAGGTAGTTTGTTACTTGGGCTGCTAATTCTGGCTTTACCATTTCAACGTTTTTGAGTCTGTATCTTGCTTCCGAGGTTAGTATTATAGATAGAATTTTTCTTTTTTCCTCTTCTAGCTTTTGAAGCTCGTAGAGCCTCCTTAATTCTTCTTGTGAGTATCCGGCGTATCCCATTTATTCAGCCCCCTTTGACAATATTTTATTGGAGATCTTGTCAAGGAAACTGACCCCTTTCGGTGTTAGTTTCCTTCCTTTCCCAGGTATTTTTTCAACGAATCCTGCTTTTTCTAGTTGTTGAAGTATAAGTCTTATGTGATGCCCGCTAGCTTTGTAGAAGTGGCATGGCCTTGCTCCTCTGTCTTTTCTCCCACCGTAGGCTGTTCTAAGTCTTGATACTCCCTTCGGGCCGTGTAGGTACAATTTCCGCATTATTGAGGCAGCTCTTATATACCACCAGTCATCATGCTCGGGTGGTCTTTGCTTAAAATGGCCTGTCTTAGCGTATTTGGCCCATTCTGGAGGTTTAACCTCTTTTATCTTTTTGAGTTCCTCCTTCACCGTGG
>JAOZGB010000019.1 GCA_027491935.1 Thermoproteota archaeon
GTGGAAAAAGCAATGGAGAACGCAGAGAAAATGGAATTTACAGAAACTGGGTTAGCTTACAGAGATGCCATAGAAAAGAATTCCTGGGAAATATCCTCTCAAACCCACCATGGGATTTCCGAAGTTAAGGTTGCAATTGTTTATGTAACAATAATTGATCAGACGAGAAATATTGATGAGATTAGCAAGATCGTTAAATACCTAAACACAGATCTCTCATCCTGAGGGTTTTAGATAGGGGGGAACAGCTAAGTACGAATACAAATACGATGCTTATGAGATTTCAGAAGAAAGCATTTCTTCTATCAAAAGAGAGAGTCCAGATCGCATTTTTGTCTGTGCTTTGGCGGCACAGGAGCTGAACAGAATCGAGTACGACTCCTTTATAAAAAGATAATTCCTGAATAAAGGGTTTAGGAGATGGCTTTGGAACCACAAAAAATACGGGTTCAATTTAAGTGGGATTAACTTCACCAAAAATACTGAGAGATCACAAAAGAACGGAACTACGTTTTCCCGGACATTCTTGATCCAGACCATCAAAACTTACTTTTAGATTCCACAAAAGCCTAAATCAACGCTGGAGTTGATGCTATCTGGATAGATGGCTTATTTTGGCAGGCTTGAATACTCGAAAGCTTGTGGATAAAATAGTGGAGAGGAAATCAAAATGTATAGCGAATCTAAGGGTAAGGTGATCTACGTAGGTTCTTGGGCTCAAACAGAATACCCTTATCTGATGCCGAAACTTGACTTCGCACTGGTCTCACCGTCTCCAGGAGAGGTAAGGAAGGGAAGACTTGATAAGAGTAAGCGGATTGGGAAAAATAGATATAAATCAGAGAAAAGCATGGTGATGTTCCAGTCATCACTAGGTTAATAATGGAGAGTTGTCTCCTACCCCAGTAGGTCGTGAGACGTTCTTCTTAGATTTGCTTAAAAGCAGAGACTACATTGTTCATAGATGACAGGGCCCCGTGATTTGTAAAAAATAAAGTTTGCCAAATATTTAAAATGTAGAGGAACTTTTTCTCTGATAAATTTAAAAAGACATGGGTGTAATGTCAGATGAACTGAGAACTTTTCCCTATAGAACCGTATTTTTACTCTTGCTAACGGCCATCCTGTTGTTTAGAGCCTGTTATGTAGAGGCGCTTCCAAGGGTTTCCATTGAGATAAGGGAGATAAAGAAGACAAATGACGGGTTCCTCATCATAGGACATGTAGAGGTAGCCAACTTAAACGATCCCGTACTCGGAGACGAGCCTGAGAAACAGGCTGGGGACTTCATAGAGGTCATAGTTGACATTCTTGAGCCTGGAGGCACCTTCAACGTTCTCCCGGAATGGTATTCAATAGGCGCCGGCAGCCTTATGGTTGGGGACAGGCAGCTGTCCCAGGAGGAGGCTGAAGGGGTGAACTGCATACACATCTCAGGCTGGTCTGCAACCATAAGGTCCATTCCAAACCCTACAACCAACCCTAAGCCTGAGCATTTCTCGACTGACTTCAACTTCACCATCCCGGCGGAGCATGAAAGTAAAATGGTAAGGATAAGGGCCACACTATCACACACCATAACAGACACGTGGCCTTACATCTCCTACTGGCACAGCATAGGATACACAGGTCAGCTCAAGGAGGTAAAGACCGGAAGTGAGGAAGGAGAGGAGTCAGGGGGAACAACCACATCTGTATCGGAGTGGATAGAAAGGATCAGGAATATCCTATCTTCACAGGGAAAAGCGGAGAAGGAGATCATTGCCATCCTTGGAGGAATAGCCGGGATACTATCAATCTCAACTCTCCTGAAGCATAGAAAACCCCGCCACCCCCGCCACCACCTCCTCCGCCGCTTCATCACCCTCGACGGGGAAGCTCCCACTTGGACATAAGCTTCCGGGAGTCAAGGATGCAGGTAGGTTGATTGAGAAAAAGTCTAAAGAGTGGCAGAAGAGTGACTATACGGTGGGCGTGGATGTGACGGACAAGTTTATCCAAATATTGGGAGGATCAGGATCTAAAACTGTCGGTACAGGGATGGATGCTTTAAAATACTCAGAGATCCTAGGCAAGATAATGCAGGGGAAATTTTCGGAGGCAGCCTCAGACATATTATCCGTCGCAGGAGACAAGCTTATAAGTCAGATGCCTCTGGTTGGCCGGGTAAAAACAGCAGTGGACCTTGGGCACACAGCTTCGCAGTGGCTAAACAATAGGTTAGATAAGACTGCGTGGGAAACTCTTGGAAAGGTCCGTGAAAAGATGAAACCGTAAGAACGCTATACAGTAGATGATTGAGAAGTTTAATCCTCATAGAAGTTCAGGAAGCTCTAAAACACCATAATCAATAAATCAACATACTCCTCGTTTTTAGCCGCCCATTTTGCCGGTAGTAATGGGAACAATCGTATATTTCACCTGTTCTACCCCTCTCATTGCCCGAATCCTGCCTATAAAATTCAGAACCTTTTCGATATCTCCCTCTGTTATGAATATTTCTAAGCAGTAATCTTTTCCTAAATGTATATGCATGTTACCTGAAACTATTTCCTCATATTCATGTCGAAGCCGCAGGAGTCTCTCGTTTACGTCATCCCTTTCATGTTTAGATATCACGGTTACCGTAGCGGTTACCCGCCCACTTTCAAATTTACTTAGCTCATACTCAGACAGAAGATCCCTGATCGCATCCCTAATAGCTTCTGAACGGCTTGAGTATCCTCTCTCCTTCACGAACCTCTCTATTTTCATCAGCAACTCTGGTGAAAGCGAGATACTGACGACTGGCATACTATTAATCTGACCCAAATATTTTAATAAATTTTACTAGAAAACACGTCATTATTAGCATTAGTTTATTAAACCTTAGATGTTGAATTGAAATTAGGAGTTGACGGTGTTAAAAGTTACACAGAGTCAAAAGGGGATGAAAAGCTGTCCGAAGTGTAATATTGAGCCGTCAGAAGAGATTGGCAATGGAAGATACGATAGAATCGTCCTTATTGCCATCTCGGCGATGTCGCTTTTAGTCGGATTACTTTTTGAGTTCATTTTAGAAAGGGGTATGCTGGCAGAATCCCTCTTTATTGTAACTACTATGATATCTGGGTATGAAATAGCGAAGGCCGGCTTTTCATCTCTTCTTTTTCGAAGAAAGCTTAGCATTGATTTTTTGATAATAATAGCCGCGGTTGGCAGTTTCCTAATAGGGCACGGGGAGGAGGGGGCGGCTGTCGTTTTTCTTTTCTATATCGCCGAGTTTCTTGAAGATTATGCTACCGAAAGAGCCAGACGATCGATTCATTTCCTAATGAAATTAGCTCCTGAAACTGCGATAGTTAGAAGAGGTGGAAGAGAGGAGAAGGTTCACGTCCAGGATGTCAGCGTTGGTGAAGTGATTGTTGTCCGTCCCTGGGAGAAAATCCCGTTGGATGGTGTCGTGATAAGGGGGGTCTCTAGTGTGAATCAGGCTCCGATAACAGGTGAGTCTGTACCTGTCCCCAAGTGGGAAGGCGATGAAGTCTATGCTGGAACGCTGAATAATGAGGGTTTCCTTGAAATAAAGGTAACAAGGCGAGTAGACGAAACAATGCTCTCTAAAATAATTAAACTTGTTGAAGAGGCTCAGAAAGTGAAGTCGCCGACAGAGAAGTTCATTGACAGGTTTTCTAGATACTATACACCATCCATCATCCTTTTTGCGATATCTGTAGCGGTAATTCCAACCTTTCTATTTGGATTGCCGTTTAACGAGTGGCTCTATAAGGCGTTAGTTTTATTGGTCGTGTCTTGTCCTTGTGCTCTTGCGATTTCAACACCTGTAGCGATGGTCTCAGCGATAACTAGTGCTGCAAGAAACGGGGTTCTAATAAAGGGCAGTGCTTATGTCGAGGAAATCGGTAAGATAAGGGTTTTCGCCTTTGATAAGACTGGAACGCTGACAGAGGGTAAGCTTGAAGTAACAGATATTATTGGGTTAACATGCTCCGAAGAAAAGGTTTTAACTATTGCGGCCTCTCTTGAAGTTCTATCTGAACATCCGATCGCTAAGGCGATTACCAGTTATGCTAAGAGTAAAGAAGTAAAGTTGAGGGAGGTTACTGATTTTAGAGCCATCCCTGGCAAGGGTATAACGGGCAAGATTGGGAATGAGGTATACTACGTCGGGAGCAGGAGACTGTTCGGGAGGTTATTCAGCGGTTTTCCAGGAGAAAAGGCTGAAGAACTTGAAAAAGAGGGGAAAACATGCGTATTTATCGGAAGTGAAAAGGGTGTTATCGGAATAATTGCTGTTAGAGACAAGATTAGGGAGGCAGCGATCGGAACAATAGCAGAGCTTACAAAGGATGGGATAAAGACTGTAATGATAACAGGAGACAATGAAAGAACTGCAAGGGCTATAGCTAATGAGATTGGCATAGACGAATACCTGTCAGAGCTGCTGCCGCAGGATAAGGTGGAAGCTATTGAAAAATTATCTAAAGAATATAGACATGTAGCTATGGTTGGTGATGGTGTTAATGATGCCCCAGCTTTGGCAAAAGCTAATGTTGGGATAGCTATGGGCGCTATAGGAAGCGACGTTTCATTGGAAACTGCAGATATAGCATTAATGCAAGATGATATTTCAAAGCTTCCATATCTAATTGAGTTAAGCAGGAAGACACTGGAAATAGTGAAGGAAAACGTTTTAGCATCTATTTTGATAAAGGGGAGCTTCGCCATTCTTACATTTCCCGGACTCGTAACTCTTTGGCTTGCAGTAGCAATCGGAGATATGGGATTATCGTTGGCTGTGATACTTAACGCTATGCGGTTATCTCTAATAAAAGCGAGGAACCCTAAACTGGTAAAGTAGAGGCTGGAAACGATGTTTCTCATTATGCTTTATGTATGCACAGGGTTATTGGCGGTATTAGGATTACATGTTTTGCTTAGAACTAAAAGGGTTATGGGAAGGAGGAAGGTTAAAGCTACATCTCTCTATGAGCTGGTGGGTACTGGATACTGCTCGCACGATCCTCGTAACAATATCGACGCTATACAATATTTAGGAATTACCTTTTAATGGGAAAGTAGCGTTATTAAGCGGTTTACTTTGCTTATTGTGGGAAGCGTGCTAACGTTAGCCGGCGCTATAGAATTTCATTCACTACGCAGGATATCTGGGGTGGAACTCATAACTACAGGTATATATTGTTGGAGTAGGAAATCAGCGGTTTCTGGGATTTTATCTTGCGATGCTTGCATTTCCTTCCTTGGCAGTTCAGGGTAACTCTTACTGTAGAAGACAATATTAGAGTGAACCAGTATTAAACCCTTATTTTTGAGGTCGGATGTTTAAAAGTGCCCGGCGGATTAGTAGAAAGACAGGGGTAGGGTGGTTTAGTTGAGAGCTATGCACGTCATTCTCTTCATTATTGCCCTGATAGTGTGTGTTTCAGCTTTGAGTGTTTTTCTCAGGAAGCCTAAGTCCACGTACAGTCTTTGTTTGAACCCGACTTTTGAGGTCGGCGAGAAGCTTGACTACGAGACCAACGGGTCTGTGAAGTCTTATATCACGTTTTCCGTATTGGAGAGAACCCTTTTCGGGGGTGTTGAGTGTTTTAGGGTTTCGGGTGAGAGGTTTGAGGA
>JAOZGB010000002.1 GCA_027491935.1 Thermoproteota archaeon
GCTATCCTCTGCCCTCTAGTTACAAAGTTTGCATGTGAGATGGCGATACATATTCCTGAAAAGCCGGAGAGAACTTCTACTTCACGTCTAAAGACATTTTTTATTATGCCTATTTTACTTGCAACAGTTAGGTTAGAGCCCGGCTTTATCATAGGGTAAAAGAACCCTGTTACAGGTGACCGTATCGTCTCTCTAATACCCAAAAACTTTGGGTTGGTGGGTGGACTTTTATTTAACAACATTCTCAGCAGTGTATTTGATATTTTTTTGGCGTCAGACTCGCTAATGTCTCCCCCGGTCCCTCCAACCTCTATTTCGATTGCTGGAATACCCCGTGTTGATACTGCGGTGTTTAGAGTTCCGGGAATACGTTTAGACTCTACAATATAGTCTAAACCTGCCCTTATTGCCAGATTTATACTTTCACGGGAAAAGTATGTGGAACAGAAGGAGATCGATGGTAGCGACATGTTATGAATATCTATTACATAGTCATGTTTCACTGCTTCCTGGAATATCGTATAAGCTATCTTCTCTGTTATGGTACCATTTGGATTGCCTGGGAATGATCTCGCCATGTCCTTGCCGTCCTCGGGGCTTAACCTTAACCTTCCCTTTACAGCAGGAGGGTTTGCCCTCGGAAGTATAGTAACAGTACAATTAATTCCGCCTATTTGCGCCAGCTTTGCTATTAACAGGAACGCTGTATATATAGCATTAGATTCGTTCCCATGGATGCCGGCTACGAACAAGTATGAGGGCTTCTCCTCTCTTCCAAATCTATAAAACGTAAGTCTATACTTCTTATTGTTAGAGTAAAATTTGTAGACTTTCTTCTTTAACCTCATTAAAGGTCCTCCGCAGCTTTGATGAATGCAACTGCTGAGCTATATGGGTCATTAGCCTTCGTGATAGCCCTACCTACATGAACAAAATCCACATACGGCTTGATTCGGGTAATTGTATCCACCGTTATTCCTCCAGCAGCCCCCACAAGCACGTTTACAAGCCTGTTCTTCGCATCCCTGAGAAGTTTCATATTTTCAGCTATGGTACCTTCATCTATCCCGGTATGAAAGCATATCATTTTCACTCCTATTTTTCTAACTTCAACAGCCCGCTCTACAGGCTCCTTTGAACCTATCATATCCACGAGTATGGTTTTACCCCTATCTCTCGCCGAGTCTAAAGCTTCTGAGATTGTATTATCGGAGGCAACGCCTAGAACGCTTACTATGTCCGCTCCGGCGTCGAATGCCATGCTTGCTTCTAGCCTTCCAGTATCCACTATTTTCATGTCGGCAAAGAGGGTTATACCTGGGAATCTCTTCTTAACCGTTGTGACGGCGGAGATCCCTCTAGATTTTATCAGTGGGGTTCCCACTTCTAAGTGTCTAATTCCAGCTCTAACAACCTTAGATGCAATCTCCAGAGCTTTCTCTATATCTATGAGGTCCAGCGATACGTAGATGTCCAAACTATATCACCACCTCTTCCCGGCTTCTGACTAATCCGTAGAACCATAGAAAGTACAATATTATGGGCAGTAGAGCTATCAGTAGAATAAACGCCACCATGAGGGCTCTGATATCTGAACCTATGAAGAAGGGGACTGGGCCTATTATTACTATGAAGCCCCATCCACTTTTGGCATGTGCTATTATAAGTGCTATCCCTAGCATTATAAGTGCTATACCGATGAGGAATAGGGAGATGTTGAAATCCTTCCTCACTTATAACACCCAGGCTAATAATGTGAGCATTATACCGATTATAACAAGAAGGATAATAATCTCTCTACTCACATTCTTCCCGAAGACTATGGGGATAGGACCTATAAGTATGAACCCGAATATGGAGGTTCTCTTTTCACTAATATGTCCTTTAAACCCTATTAGGGAGAGTAAAATCAACATTATGCCTATTACAAGAATTATGACACCAAGAAGTAGAACCTTCAAGTCTACCCCCTAAAATATTATGGTCTATGGTTAGATTATATGGTTACGCTAGATCGAATTTTCTCTCTAGCTCTTCAAGGATGGGCTTTTCGGCGAGGCACCTTATAAGCATACCATTCTCCAAGGTCATATCTGGGGTGGGAATTATTGGCCGACCATCCTGGTATATTAAGGTGACGATTGCAGGTTTAAGGTTATAAACTGTCCTGCCTGAGAGTTTTTCGTTTACCCTGTATATTCTAAAGGTTGGGGCTCCTGAGAGATGGTATTTGGGGGCTGCAATTTTGAAGTCTTCAAAGTTTTCGACAATGATGTTTGCTATCCTCTCCCCAGCGTGGCCGTCGCCAAATGGGTGGTTGATCTTGCTTAGATTGTCTATGTAGGATGGGTCATAGATAACTTTCCTGGTTAAATCTACTATTCTATCTTTACTGGCTCCGGCTATCATGTTAAATCCCATCTCAACGGTTTCAGGTCTTTCGGTATTGTCTCTTAGTGTGATGCAGGGCTTTCCGAGAATAGCAGCCTCTTCTTGGATTCCTCCGGAATCGGTGAGGACCGCGTCAGCCTCGATTAAAAGCCTTACAAAGTCGACGTATCCAAGGGGTTTCAATAGAATCAGGTTCTTGAACTTCCGGCTTTTAAGTTTCTTTAGCATACCATATTCCTCAAGCTTAGCTTTTGTTCTAGGATGTACAGGGAAAAGTATGGTGCACTCCTCAAGCTCTCTAACAGCTTCCAATATAGATTTCAGCCTCTCCGGATTATCCGTGTTTTCGGGCCTATGGACGGTTAGGACGATAAGGAAATCTACAGATTCTAACTCTAAGTCTTGTATTATAGTTGACTCAATCCTCGCCCTATGAACATAAAGCTGTAGTATATCCACTATCGTATTCCCTGTAACCCAGATGTAGCCTGGATTAACTCCTTCATACAAGAGGTTTAACGCTGCCCTCTCGGTAGGGGCAAATAATGCGGAGGCTACGGAGTCCGCTATTTTCCTATTCACCTCCTCGGGCATCGTTATATCGTAGGATCTTAAGCCTGACTCTACATGCGCGAAGGGCACCTTAAGTTTAACAGATGATAGGGCCACCCCAACAACCGAATTTGTGTCCCCCTCGGCAACAGTTAAGTCGGGATTATACCCGGCTATCACCTCCTCAGCCTTTTTCACTACAGCTGAAACCTGGTAACCGTGGCTTCCAGACCCGACTTCAAGCTTAAACTCAGGCTCGGGAAGTTTAAGCTCTTCGTAGAAAACCTTGCTTAACTCCTCATCGTAGTGTTGTGATGTGTCGCATATTACGAATTCAGCCTCAGGCTTCCCGGCTAAACCATAGATTACCGGGGCCATTTTTATAATTTCGGGCCTAGTTCCCATGAACAGAAGTATCTTAACCATTAAAGAACACCTGATACTTAACAGCCCCCCTAATTAATCAATATTTTTAATTTTCCAAAAGGCTTTAATGATTGGAAATGGCCGATTTCTTCCATATTATGCCGGTTTCTAAGCCCTCAGTGGGCGCCGTAGGTAAAACCGGAACTTGGAGGGTTTTCAAACCAATTATAGACCATGAAAAATGCACTAGATGTGGACTGTGCTGGATTTACTGCCCGGACGAGTCCATAGAACTTAAAGAGGATGACACCCCGAAGATAAATTATGACTTCTGCAAGGGCTGTGGGATATGCTCTGACGTCTGCCCAGTCAAAGCCATAAAGATGGAGGCGGAGGAGATTGGCTAAGTGGGAAATGATGACCGGTAATAAAGCCGCCGCGGTTGGAGCAAAGCTCGCCCGTGTCCAGGTTATTCCTGCATATCCTATAACCCCGCAAACCACCATCGTAGAGTACTTGTCAAAATTTGTAGAACAGGGGGAACTTAAAGCCGAGTTTATAAGGGTTGAATCAGAGCACAGTGCAATGGCCGCTTGTATTGGCGCGGCGGCTGGAGGTGCGAGAGCTTTTACTGCAACGTCAAGTCATGGCTTGCTACTAATGACTGAAATGGTCTTCTGGGCCGCGGGAGCCAGACTACCTATAGGTATGGCTGTAGTTAACAGAGCATTAGCTCCGCCTTGGAATATCCACGTTGAACATACAGATTCCCATTCACAACGTGACAGCGGGTTCATACAGTTCTACGCAAAAGACAACCAAGAGGTTCTTGACACTATAATCCTGATGTATAAAGTTGCTGAGGATGAAAGGGTTTTGCTACCAGCTATGATATGTCTTGACGGTTTTATACTCAGCCATACATATATGCCTGTGGAGATACCAGACCAGGAGGATGTAGACTTATTTCTACCACCGTATGAGCCTAAAGGCTTCCTTCTAGATCCTGAGGAACCATTAACATATGGTAGCCTAACACTTCCAGAGCATTACATGGAGATGAGATACGATATTCAAAGGTCCATAGAGTCTGCGAGAGACCTAATATTGAAGTACTCAAAAGAGTATGAGGAAATATTTGGTAGATACCATGGAGGGCTTCTTGAACTATACAAGGTCGAAGATGCCGACTACCTACTGATCAGTATGGGGACTCTCGGAGAAGAGGCTAAAGTGGCAGCCGACACATTACGGAGAGAAGGCATTAAGGCTGGAGCTGTTAGAGTTAGAGTTTTTAGACCATTCCCGACAGAGACGTTTGTTAATACCGTCTCCGAAAAGAAGGCTCTTATAGTAGTAGAGAGGCACCTATCCCTAGGCGGAATCGGTGGAGCCTTAGGGACAGAGCTTAAAGCACTACTTTACGGGAAAACTGATGTCCCCATATTTAATTACGTCACAGGACTCGGTGGGAGGGATACCACCTACATAGACCTGGCTAAAATCGTTAAGCACTCTATCAAAACCGGCAGGCCAAAGGATAACTACATGTGGTATAACTTGAAGATGGGGTGATGTTATGTCAGCAGTCAGAAACCTCGGCTTGACAAAAGAGAGATTCCTTCTACCAGGCCATTCAGCATGCCACGGATGCGGTCTGGCTATAAACCTCAAAATAGTTCTAAAAGTCCTTGGCAAGAGAACCATACTTGTAATTCCAGCCTGCTGCTCTTCGGTTATTCAAGGCCCATATCCAAAGGTAGCCTTCAAAGTTCCTACAATGAACATTGCATTCGCATCTACCGGTGCAGCCATCTCAGGCGTTTCAAGAGCGTTGAAAATAAGGGGCATCGAAGACGTATTTGTTGTCGGCTGGGCGGGAGATGGGGGAACCGTCGATATCGGGATTCAAGCATTGTCAGGCGCTGCTGAAAGAGGCGAAAACATCCTTTACATTTGTTACGATAACCAAGCCTATATGAACACCGGAATTCAGAGATCAGGAAGCACCCCATATGGCGCGTGGACAACGACTACCCCTATCGTGGGTAAAAAACAGTTTCCCAAGGATTTGCCGTTGATAATGGCAGCACACAGGATACCCTACGTGGCTACCGCTTCTCTAGGCTATCTTGCAGATATGATAAGAAAACTGAGGAAGGCAAAAGAAATTAAGGGCCCCAGGTATATACATCTACTCTCTCCTTGCCCGGTTGGGTGGAGGCACGACTCAGCACACACCGTAAGGATAGCCAAGCTTGCAGTAGATACATGGGCCTGGCCTCTCTACGAGGTTGAAAACGGGAGAGTTAAGGTTACAGTTAAGCCTAAAAGAAAACCTCTCAAGGAATACATCTCATTACAAGGCAGGTTTAAACGTTTAACCGACGGCGAGATTAAGCTTATGGAAGAAGAGGTTATTAGAAGGTACGAGATGCTGTTAAAAATGGAGAAATCCGGTATAGAATTCTAGGCGCGCTCAACCCTAACTGACATCCAAGACCCCAGGGATACAGCAAAGAATATCCAAGAATAGAAAGATGATGCTGAAGTGTATCTGCGTCTTAAGGACAGAGATTTATTGGAAGATTAGGACAGTAGAATTCTAGGGTTAGACTATATAGTAGTATTCTTCCTCTGCATAGTATGAGGGTTTAAGAACCTCCCTAGCCAGCACTACTATCAGTAGTATGATCAACACGGCTATGATATATAGAAGGTAGTCTCTCCCTTTCTCTATCTGAACTCTTGGCCTTTCTACGGTGAATCCCCAGTTTTTGAAAATTAGTGTTAGATCGCTTCCGGCTGCTTTACCGAGATAGTCTATGAATTGTCCAGTACTGGATATAGTTACCTTATCGTCTACTATTTGTCTGAACATTTTCGAGTATAATTGGAGACCGCCATACCGGTCTCCTATAGTCTTTATAATGTACAGGCTTGCAGCGTAATATAGCCCTACATTTTGAGTATGATATCCAGGTCTCCAATCTTGTAGGAACCCATAATTTCCACCTGTAGTCTGGGGGATTTTCTCTAGGTCTTCGTATGTAAGGTTTTCAACCGGATATCCCAGGTCCTTAAGGAACTCCGTACTTAGATAGTTTGCCAGGCCTTCGTGAACCCACAGTAGGTTTACGTCTATGCCTGCCTTCCATAGGTAGTGGTGAATTATTTCGTGAAGCATGGCCTGTTCCGAGGCTCCACTTATCATTCTGACTGTTATTAGGTTTATATAAACGTCTCCGAGCTTATTACTTACTTTTGAAAAGGGTGTGTATCCAAGTTCAAGTATTTCATCCATATCCTGGGGCACATAGAAATATACATGTATATGTTCTATGTCTGTAGCGGTGGTTTCTATTATCCGGGACTTAACTACATCGTATATATGTGTAAGATTTTCGGCTACATCGGTGTATCGTCTTGGGGTATGTATCGTAATTCCATTTCCGTCTATGTCGATGAGGTCGCCGTTACTTTCCACCTTGAAAGAGATAAGTATCCTTCCATTGCGGGGTAAATCATACTTGTAATATGTGTATCCAGCCTCATCCCACTTTTTACTCCACCACGGCTCGCTTCCCTTAGGCTTAAAATCGCCCGGCATAACCACAAGAACACTTCCAGCTGAGCTAGGCGAAACCGTGATCTGTGTGGAGAAAAATGCGCCGTTAGGCTCTACGATTAGAGCCCCGAACCTGTATGAATATGAAAGTTCAAATGCTACTAGGTCGCCGGAATAGTAGAAGCTGTAATTGCTGTAAAACACGCTTACAGGTTCATTTTCAACCTCTCTCACCTCTCCTTGCTTAATAGTAAGATTCCACGGCTCATATCTTGGTACGAGGAGCCACGAGTATCCCTCATTTTTAGCTGTGAATGTTATTGAAACATTTATGTAGCCTTCTCTGGAAACATGGTAGGTATATTGATAAACCGGCCTGTCAGGCACGCATCTGACTCTCGCAAGAGGGAGAAGGATTAGAAGTATGAATAGTGTGGTGCTTCTTTTCATTTCACTCATTAATACCTACTTCATATGTTTTAACGGTTTCCATCATAATTTCAGGGTAGGTCCTGTGTTCGATCTTATCGGAGATGTTAAGGCTTGATATGAGTTTGAGTGAATGTTTCCCTTCAACTTCTACATATTCTCCGAGGAGTTCTACATTGTCAAGATATATTCTAAGATCTTTGAATCCTGAGATTTGGACTGTCGACCTTTTCTTTGATGTTCTAAGAATTTGTGTAAATCCGTTTTGACGAAGTATGCCTCTCAGCCTATGTATCGTTAGCTGCTGGCAGGGCGTTCCTATACCGACTAAACTTAGGATTTCAGCTATTCCAGTCTCATCTGACAGTTCAGCTTCCTTTTCAAGTCTATACTTGGGTTCACGCTTAAGTCTGCGGCCTTTAAAGGTTAGTAGAAATTTGCCGTCTATCTTCCTTATTCGTAAGGCTTTATCGTTTCTGTAAAGTTTCATATCAGCCGTGTCGTAATACTCATCTACTATCTCTCTTGTATGGGTGATTCTGAATCCTATTCCTGCTTCTCTCAGCTTTTCAAGAAAGGCTTTATGAGACATTTTAAGTTTAACTTCGATCTCTATAGTCAACGGTAATAGATCTTTATGGTGGGTATTATTAAAATGGTACGTTCTGGTGGGTGTTCCATTGAATAGTAGGCTTAGCATAGGGAAGATCCCATACGATATACTAGAGAAAATCGTTTACAGTCGACTTGGCTCTCAAGATGAAAATATAGTTGTAAAACCCGGAGTCGGTATAGATGCGTCTGTAATCCGCTTGAGAGATGGCTTCATCGCCTTAGCCTGTGATCCTATTACCGCTGCTGCGAAGAAGGCCGGGTGGCTTTCGGTTCACATTAATGCTAATGACGTCGCGTGTGTAGGCGCGAAGCCTAAATATTTCATGCCCACAATACTGCTTCCCGAAGGGAGTAGACGCGTAGATCTCGAGGAAATCATGGATGATATGGACCATGCTGCAAAAGAGCTCGAAGTTTCTATAGTAGCCGGTCATACGGAAGTTACCTCGTCAGTCAGCCAGCCTGTGATTGCAGGGGCGATAGTAGGTATAGGGCTTGGGAGTAAACCTGTGCTTTCCTCTGGGTGTAGGGAGGGGGATATCATAGTTATGACTAAATATGCCGGCCTTGAGGGGACATCAGTTATTGCCCACGAATATTATGACAAACTTCGTGAAATAGTAGGTGAAGAAATTCTTGTGAGAGCTATGAGCCTCATGGACATGGTTAGTATTGTAAGGGAGGCTGTTGCTGCCTATAGACATGGCGCATCTGCCATGCACGACCCGACAGAAGGAGGAGTGATCACGGGTCTCTACGAACTTTGCGTAGCATCCAACACAGAAATAGAAGTTAACCTTGATGAGATTCCACTAGCAGAGGAGACCGTTGCTATATGTAAGGCTGTAAAAATCGATCCCTATAAGCTGCTAAGCTCAGGTGCTCTACTTATTTCAATTCAGGTAGATAAGTTTCAATACTTAAAGTACGAGTTTGAAAAGATGGGAATAAAATACTCGATTATCGGGAGGGTTTTAAAAAGTGGGAAGTGTTTACTAAGGGCGTATAGAAGAGGGAGGGAGGTTAAGTATGAATTTCCCTTCCCAGATGCTATATATAGTGTGCGGGTATAATCTACTCTGATCTCCTTGTGCCAGTCCTTGGAGGCCTTGTACCCTCCTTCACTACTACCTTCCTATTGTTGATTGTGAACTCAAGCGGCAACGTGGCTGTGCCAGGCTCTACAGTCACCTCTATTGGGTCTTCTTTCCTCATGGGGTAGTATATCCTCCAAACCACTGCATCCGCAGCTCTTTTCTTAAGTTCCTCAAGAATAACATCGGTCATTGGTACACCTACACGCATTCCCATCCTTGTCACCCTACCCGGTTGAGCCAACGTCTACATTTAAAGTTTATGGATATACCCTTGCCGGAGTTCTTGGGAATGGAATCGCATCTCTAACATGTGAAAGCCCTGCTATCCATTTCACGAGTCTTTCTACACCGAGGCCAAAACCGGCATGCGGCACACTACCATATCTCCTTAAATCTAGGTACCATTCATATCCTTCTGTAGTCCCGATTTCCTCGAGTATCCTTTTTTTCAGAAGGTTGTAATCTGAAATCCTCTGGCCACCGCCTATCAGCTCCCCTGCATCTTCAGGTGCTATAAGATCTGTTGAGAGCACTACATCTTCATTTTCAGGGTCTGGCATGTGATAGAAGGCTCTTGTCCTCTTTGGAAACTTATAAACAAAAACCGGTTTTCCATAACGCCTGCATATAGCTCTTTCAGCCTCCGTAGATAAGTCTTCTCCCCATTCAACATTTACTCCTTCTTCTTCGCATATGTTAAGGGCTTCGTCATACGTTACTCTTGGGAAGGCATCATTTAATGGTTTGAACTTTCTGCCGAGGATTTCTAGCTCTTCTTTACATCTTTCAACTACCACTTTGCAAACATATTTTACAAGCTTCTCGCACACGTCCATTATATCGTTTAGGTCTGCGTATGCTATCTCGGCTTCGGCGTGGGTGTATTCGCATAGATGCCTTCTAGTCCTTGATTTTTCAGCTCTAAAGCTAGGTTGAATAGTGTAAACCTTTTCCAACGAAAATATCATAGCCTCTAGGTAGAACTGGGAGCTTTGAGTCAGATAAACCTCCCTGCCAAAATAGTTTACCGGGAACAGAGTCGCCCCGCCTTCAACAGCAGAACTTACAAAGGTTGGGGCCGTCGTTTCTACGTAACCGTTGGCATAAAACCATTCCCTTAGTGCTTTTAGAACCTCAGATCTTATTTTCATGACTGCCGACGGCTTCCTTCCTCGTAGATAAAGATGTCTAAGGTCTAATAAGGTTTCAACAGACATTCCTGGCCTAATAGGGTAGTCTTTGCTTTCTCCTACGATCTTAAAATCTTTTACAACGATCTCTCTACCCATGGGAGCTCTTTCGTCTATGTTTACCTCCCCAGTTAAGATGATTGACGATTCTCTCCCTACTGCCAGAATTTCCTGAAACTTAGAGCCTAATAGGTCTTCTTTAAAAACGGCTTGCACCATACCTGTAGAATCCCTTACGTTTATGAACAACATCCCTCCTATGTGGCTTTTTGTATATATCCATCCTCTTATCTTAACCTCTGAGCCTTGAGGTAAACCCCATATCTTCTGAATCTTAATTCTTCCCTCGGTTTCCAATTCAACCTTATGAATTATGCAGTAAGCATTAATTAAACTATCGAAGAGTGAGAATCCAATCGGAAAAAATTTAATGTGTACTAGGCGTCAAATAGATGTGGATCTAAGGGAAGATCTCAATAAACTTGAGAGTAAAGGGCTAATTAAAACTTTCGAGGATGAGGTTAGTTGTGAGTTCGAAGCTGCAAGCATAATTGCAAGGTATGATGGGAAATACGCAGTTTACCTTGAGAATGTTCGTACTTTAACTGGTAAACTGTGGAATGTTGCTGCTAACATTGCAACTTCAAGGGTTAACATTGCAACATTACTCAACACAAGTATAAATGGTCTAACGGCTAAGGTTGAAGATGGGCTTAAGGAAAAGCAGGATTATATTTTAAGAGATTACTCCTGGGATATCAGCATTGAAAACCCCGACTTAAGGAGCCTTCCTATACTCCATCATTACGACTGTGAACCTTCGCCGTACATAACCTCAGGTGTCATATTTGTGAAGGAGCATGACACAGGGCTTTTTTCAGCCTCTTTTCATAGGATGATGGTTATAGCTAGGGATAAACTGGCTGTGAGAATTGTTGCTGGAAGGAGACTCCTCAGGGAGTTCAAAAGGGCTGAGTTAGAGGGTAGGGATTTGGAGATCGCTGCTGCTATAGGACTTCCTATGCCCTTACTCCTAGCTTCAGCCATCCCTACGTTGGAAGATAAGATTAAGGTAGCAGGAGGTATCGCAGGAGAGCCTATCGAAATCTCAGGTGTTAAGTCTGTTAATGCTTACGCCCCATCATGTAGCCAGGTTGTTCTAGAAGGAAAGCTTATGGCTGGTGAAAGGGCTGAAGAAGGCCCTTTTTACGAGATTCTTGGTATTGACATCGTTAGAAGGCAGCCGGTCTTTAAGGTCGAAGCAGTTTCCATGAAACGAAACCCCGTATACCAGGCTATTCTGCCAGGGGGAATGGAGCACTCCCTTCTGATGGGTATCCCTGTCGAAGCCGCCGTGGCTCAAGCCGTGAGAAAGCATGCCGATGTTAAGGCTGTAGCAACCACTCCTGCAGGAAAGGGCTGGCTTGAAGTTGCGATAAGTATAGAAAAAGAGTCTGATGACCAACCCTTTCTAGTAGGTTTGTCAGCGGTACACGCGCATAAAAGCATAAAAAGTGTGATAATCGTAGATTCCGACGTAGATGTTACTAACTACCTAGAGGTGATGAGTGCTGTCATACAAAGAGCCAACCCCTCCGATGATTACTTAATTATCAAGAACATTAGAGGGTCAAGTCTAGATCACAGTAATATAAGGAGGGTTGGGGGAAGGTTTATAGAGACCCCTAGAAGTAAGGTTATAATAGACGCTACGATAAAGGGTAATCCAAAGCTCTTTAAGAAGCCTATTATCCCTGTAGGTGCAAAGGATGAGAAAAGCCATCCTATGCATGGTAAAGACAGACATACATGACCATGTAGCATACTTAGTCAAGCTCAGAGAATTAGAAAAGCTTCTAACAACCCTCAGCTATAATACAATCAAAAAGTTTGTACAAAGTAGATTTAAACCTTCAGTTAACTATTGTGTAGGTAAAGGTAAGGCGTATGAAATCAAGGATGTTGTCGATAAGAATAAACCAGATATAGTAGTATTCTATAATGTTCTTACAAGTAAGCAAAGGTATAACCTTGAAAAATTGTTCGGAGTACCTGTGTACGACAGATACGACGTGGTCTTGGAAATATTTAGGGAGGCAGCCACTGATAAATTATCAAAGCTGCAGATAGAGTTAGCCTCGATTGAGAAAGAGTTTCCCTACGTCAAGCTGAGGGCTTCAATGAAATATTTGAGGCATAAGGCAGGGTTCAGAGGGCCGGGTGAGTATGCCTATCATAAAACTATATCAGCGCTCCATAAAAGGATTAAGAGACTCAGAAGCGATATAGAAAAGATTAAGAAGAGGAAAAAAATGCAAATCGATAGAATAAAAGAGAGAGGGGTTCCCATCGTATGCATTTCAGGATGCTATAATGCTGGTAAAACATCACTATTTAATGAGCTTACTGGTTGCAGGAAACCGGTAAGCGACATGCCTTTTACAACACTATCAAGCAAGTATTCTTCCATTTTTAACGGGAACCTATATCTCGTAGATACAATTGGATTCGTATTAGACCAGGACCCCAGACTCATCCAGTCGTTCGAATTAAACCTTATGGATATACGTTCATCAAACAGACTTTTGGTAATGTTTGATGCTTCAGATAGAAGTGAGGTTTTAAAGTTAAAAGTCGACATGCTACTGAGAATGTACAAGGAAATCGGCGTAGATAGTAAATTAACATTAGTTTTCAACAAGATTGATAAAATTAAAGAGAGCAGAATTGAAGAACTTAAGAAGATTGAGTCATTTATCGGAGATAAACAGGTATTTTACATCTCTGTCAGGCAAAGAATGAATGTGGAAGAGCTCGTCAAACACCTTAAAGAATTGTCTTAAATTTGGGACTGTCCCAAATATTAAAATAAAAGCCTTCCTAAACCTACATATGGATTCGAGGAGGCTCACAGATCTATGCATCTGGGCGGCGGTGGGAAACGGACTAGCCCTCCTTTCCACTGAGTTAGGATCATTCCATCCTCAAATAGCTCTCGATCTATCCCACTTTGCCACTTTACTTATAGCTTTAAGGTATGGTTCGCTTATGGGTGGAATTGAGGGTATACTGATCTCTATCATACCTTATTTTAGATTTGGGATACAAGGTTTTTTAGGGCCCATTGCCGGTTTACTTTTCTTTCCTGGAAAAATGCTAACGGGATTAACCGTTGGATTCCTGAAAAGAAGGTTTAGACCGCTTATTTCGGTTGTGACAGGTTACATTCCTGAATTCATCTTCACATTCCTGTCTCTCCGGTACATAGTTAGATTGTTTGTCCCCCCCGAGGCAGCCGGGGTTTTCACGCTTACCGTGATCGCTGGAATCCTAGCGAAGGCCTGGTTTGAAATGGGAATCCTAAGCATTATAATGGAGTTTCTAAGTCGCCGGTTAAATTTGGCTACTACGTGACTCTATATATGAAATTAGCTTCTTTATCAGAGTAGAAAGTAGGATGGCAGTCCTCCCCCCATCCATGCAGGGGGTATACTCGACAATGTCAAAGGCTATTATGTTAAGCTTGCAAAGCTCTCTAAGTAGCTGGACCATGTTATCCCAGCTTAAACCTCCGGGTTCAGGTGATGAGACGCATGGTGCTTCAGCCGGGTTGAAGACGTCAACGTCTATAGATAGGTAGACAGGTTTCCGGCCTATCTCCGAACATACAGCTAAAGCTTGTGATATAAGGTCCTGTTTTAGGCTATTTGAATATAGTATTTTTATCTTAGTTTTTTCTACCAGCCTGGCTTCCTCTAAGCTTAAACTTCTCACTCCTAATAAGATGACGTTTCCCGTAAGGTTTAGGATTCTTTTAGCCACGCATGCATGACTATACACCGTACCTTCAAAGCTTTCCCTTAGATCTGCATGAGCATCAAGTATTACAACAAATACGTCGGGGAACAGCGTGCTGGCTGCTTCCACGGCGCCGATAGTTATAGTATGTTCACCTCCTAGTATAACCGGGAACTTTCCATCTGAGAATATTCTTGTAACCGCTCCTGCTATCCTTTTTATCATTTCTGATGGGTTTCCCCTGAGCGGTTTTAACTCGTGTAAAGTGTGAATTTTAGCATCTGAAAGGTGGAATCCTGTTTCCAAGTCGTAGAGTTCCACTTCCCGTGATGCCTCTATTATTTTGTGGGGGGCGAATCTGCTTCCGGGGATGTATGATGAGGTTGAATCGTAGGGGATTGGTAATACTACATATTTCGAGTCTTCAAGCTTAGACTGAAGGCCGAATAACGTGTATGGGGGGAGACTATCCATTTTCCTCAAGCCGTCTTTTGATTTCAGGTAGGAGTTCCGCCTCTATTTCCGAGATTAACATTTTAGCTTCGGCGATAGGAGAAGCATATCTTAACTCTTCCCCCCTCATAGTGAACGCTTGCATATCACCCTTAAACCTAATCTTCCCTCTTACTATAACCTCTTTCCCTAGAAGCTTCTCTCTAAGGGCGTCTAGAGGGTATCTAAAGGGTTGGAAACCTAGCTGGTCGATCTCTGTAAGCATTTGCTCAACCGTTTTGCCAACTATCTTCTCCGCCCTGTCTCGGAAAAATGAAACCTTAATTGAACCTGTACCGTCATCGATAACCATGAAAAATGAGGGCAAGAATTCAACATCTTCAACCTCCCCACATTTTGGGCATACATGTCTACCGTATTCATAGCTTGTGTGAGCCCCACATCTCCTACAAAATCTTGTTATGGAAAGGCTGTCACTGACATACACCACCGTACCCCTAACTTCGTAGAATCCCTCAGACAGCTCACCAAGCCATTTCCTGGGGTATAGGTTCTCCTCGCTAACCGTTACTATCTTATAATCTTTGTCGAGCGGAAGCTCTGTGAGGCTGACGTTTCTCCCTATGTGGATTGCAATATTTTCTCCTTCAACTCTCGCCTTCGCCCCTCTAATTTCTAGAAGGGTTGGAACATCCATCTCCTTAATACGTCTTGCGGCTTCCCCCCATGCATACCCTCTAACAACAGCTGAATCGTCTCCTAGCAATAGTTCTAACATTTCTGATGAGCTTCCGTCTCTCCTTGTATAAGGTATAACTTCGAATTTCCTAATTAGGACGGCCCTAACATTAACGTATTGCATGTTTCCCCGAATCTCGGAAAGCTTTCTAAATTCTAATTTTTCCCTCCCTCCGTAGGAGATTATTTTGACACTTGACCTTGACCCTGCGTGAACTTCAAAGTTTCCATCTACGGATCTTCTGATCCGGGCTGATCTTATTAAGATTCTATCTCCGATTTTAAGGTTTCCAGCGTATTCGACGGCTCTTCTCCAGAAAACCACTCTCACCTGCTGTGTATTGTCTTCTAAAATCGCGTAGAGCATACTTCCTTCCCTTCCATCCGGCCTTTCAAAGCTTTTAACATTAGACACGAATACTACAGTTCCAGTAACATCCGCCTCGGGGATCTCGGATGATATTTCACTTACTTTAAGCTTGGGAATTTCCACATGTGGGAATTTTGAAGTGTCACCTTCATATGGAACTATTCGGCCTGAAGATGGGTCAATATGAATTACCTTCTCATTTCTGCTGTTAACCCTTACTCTCCCCCCAATGACTTTAATTACGTCTCCCTCTTCAAAATCGATGGTTTCAAGAGCCTCCTTAGGAGCCCACACCACGATATACGCATAGCCTGTCTCGTCTGCAATTTTAATCTCTCTTCTAAACCCCACCGAGCCGTCCCTCCTGGTAAAGCTGGTTACAGGATAAATTCTTACTACCCTTCCAGCCACCCTTATTCTTCTCATTCCTGGAATTAGCTTGTTAATTGACAATATAACCTCCGAGGTTGAAGGTTTAGGGAGCTCTATTCCCAACTCTGATGCAAGCACGTAAGCCGCTCCCTCAGGGTTAAGGAAACCTCTAAACTCCTTTTGGTATTCCTTAATCCTCCTATAGACTTCCTCCCTTGTCAGGTTAGACTTCTCGACTATGTAGGATACGATTTTCTCGAAGTCCAATTGCGTGAGACACCCTTATTCAGCTAATAATCCAATACCCTGTACTGATATTATACATTTGCCTTTTTCTCTCCTAACATTAAAGTTAACATTCAGCATCTTTTCGGCTACCCATATGTTTGACTCTGTATGCGTAGTGAGCCTAGGTGTAACAATGGTGGATGTACCTCTTGCTAAAGCCATATATGCTATGAGCATATCGGAAAGGTGGAGGTCAACTGGACATTCTGATTTTAACACGCTAAGTAGTTTTTGGGCGGCTTCCAACCCCACTTTTTCGCTGGGTTTCCCACGCTCGCCATGAGAGTCCGATCCAACAAGAGCCCCCGTGCTTGTAATGGCCCATAGGGATATTCCGGCGCCAGGGCCTAGATGCTTAGAGTTTCCTTGAACATCAAGTTCTATATTAATGGGTACATCAACCCCTGCCCTTCTAAGGTAATGTTCTGCGGAGCTAGCCATCCTTTCAGCAACGTGTTTAGGTAGCCTTATAGAATGAGCTACGCCTTTTATTTCTAATATTTCCCCTATCCTAACAATCTGTATAGAACTGAGTCCGTTGACAGGCTCTGATTTGAAAATGCAAAGCCCCCCACCTCTTGGGTAATGCCCCCTCCGGACGACCTCTATACTGGCGTTCACCCCCATCCTTTTAAGAGTGGGCAGAAAAACGTTTCTATAGTAGTCTATCGTAGGTGACCATTTGACGTCCGTCCCCCCTCTTACCTTTAACGTAACAGTAGACTCAGAAAATATCGCAACAGGAATCGTGGCTTGTAAAAATAAAGTTATGCTTCCAGCTGTACCTATGTCGAAGAAGTAGTCTCCAGCCTTTCTCACACGAGGTTTAAATGTTACTGTTGTTGAGCCTATCTTCAAACCTGTAACATCTGCGCTTGTCATCTGTTGGAGGGCTTTAGCTACCGTGAGATGCTGTGGTTTAAGACCGGGTGTAGGCCTTCTAGCCCTAATGTTAACGATCTTCACAGGTTTAAGCATGACGGAGGAGAGTGCAAGAGTATTCCTGAATATAGCACCACCTCCTTCCCCGTAGCTACCGTCTATCTCTATCATTAAGGTATAAATAGTAAGGCATGCCTTTAAAATCGGATGAGGAAGCTTGCTGTAAAGGTAAACAGTTTTTGGGTCGGCATAGGACTTGAGGATGCGCGTATTTCATGGAATACCATCCCACTGGGGAGTTTACATTTAGTTATAAGATATACTTCGAAATATGGGGGGAACCTGGAGCTCTACACAAGAGATGACCATGTGAAAAGGTATGCTCTAAAAATATTGAACCTTTATTATGGAGGGGACGCAAAAATAGAGATGGAAAACCTGTTACTCCCAAAGGGAATTTTAGGCGAGATTTTAGAAGCGTTAAAGAGAATACCAAAGGGAAGGGTGGCCTCCTACAGCTGGCTTGGGTCAAATATAGGAGTTAATCCCAGGATTGCTGGGAAACTCCTTGGGGAAAACCCTTTCCCCCTACTATATCCGTGTCATAGGGTAGTAAGAAAGGACGGCAGCATCGGAGGGTACAGCTACGGCATAAAAGCTAAGAAAGAGATCCTTGAAAGGGAAGGTGTTCGATTTAAAGGTTTAAAGGTGTATAGAGAGTACTTTATTAACATGAACTTATAGATATTGGGGGTAGGTTTAAGTGGGTAGAAGTGTAGCTTACGTATTCGGAGAAGACTACGGTACTTCTCTTTACAAGTATGGACCGGGCTGGCTAGGGGAGAAACCTGAAATTGTAGAGAACAGGGGGTACTTTCCGAGGATATCACGTGTTATTTCTGAAATAAGGGGCTACGAGGAGAAGGAGGTTATCGTGGGACCGGATGTTTCCAAGTACTTAGAGTCTAGAGATGAGCTTATAAGGCTTTATTACCCGATGCGGAACGGCGTAGTTGAAAGAGGTGATGAGAGGGGGTGGACTGTTGTTAAAGAGCTAACTAGGTATGGGATACAGAAGTTTAAGCCCCCCCTTGAAGATGAGAAATTTAGAGGTTTTAACGGATACTATGTGGTTGCGGCCCTTGCAGCTCAGGCTCCCCGATACATGTATGAAAGGCTTATAGAGATCCACAGGGAAGTTGAAGCTGAAACAGGGCTGATAAGAGCGTTCACTATAATCCCCCAGCCTCTGGCTGTCGCTATAGCTGAGGGGGCCACAACATGCATCGTGGTCGAGGGCGGCCATGGCAATACGCAAATAGCCCCTATTAGCAGGGATATAATTAGAACAGCTCTGATACCTCTAAACCGTGGAGGAAGCGATTCAAATGCGATTACAAGACAAATCCTCAGAGACCTCGGCTATTCGGACCTGGCAAGGGAGGAAAAGCTTGTTACCCTCTTTAAAGAACAGGCTGGCCTAATACCTTTGACGCTGGATAGGGCTATAGAGTGGTGCAGGATGTACCCGGAAAGGATTAGTGGAAAATTTAGAATCCCTGGAACAATGGTTGAAATAGAGATGGGTGATAAGGTGTGGCAGAGATTCCTGATAGGGGAATACATGTTTAACCCTTCACATGAAATATTTGAAAGCTACTATACTAGGGGCTTCCCGCCGCCAAATGACACTATTACAGGTAATAGGATCATACCTGGCAAGGCAAAGCTGTCTGAAGTCATAAAGACAGCGGTTGAACTATGCGCGGTTGAGATACAGGCTGAACTCTATAAGCAGATTATCCTCTCTGGCGGGAGTTTCAGCTGGAAAGTCCCTAAGAAGCTTTCAGATATAGCCGTAGACGCCCCGACAAAGGTTAAGATAATGATGAAAGAGCTGGGTTTGGAGAATGTAAATGTAAGAATGGTCAAAGATCCAAAATATTCGGTCTGGAGGGGAGCAATCGTTTACGGCGCCGCCGTCCCAGACAGCTACGGATGGGACTGGAATGTTATGGAGGGGTGGATCTTCTTCAAGTAAGCTGGACAGGAGCATTGTTGATTATTGAATGGGAGATGGACTCAGCAACAGCCACCGATTTTAACCCGTCCTCGCCGGGAACCGGAGGTTTAGAATCACTAATCACCGAACGTATGAAATCGCCTATTAGCCCCGCCTGGTAAGCTAAGAACCCCCTGAAATAATTCCTTCTGACAACCTCCAGCCCCACCTTTAAAAACTTAGATAGCAACGACCTAACCTCTTCATAGGGGGTAAGATGGCTGGAGTATCTTAGCATGTGGTTGTTTCTAAGATCTATTTTAATTTCACCCCCTGTTCCTCTAACTTCAAAAGTACTTCTTAGCCCACCATTATACCAGGATGACTCAACCACCCCAATCGCCTTGTTCTTAAACTTCAGCAGAGCTGAGAAGTACCCTTCGATATCCATTCTACCGAGAAAATCACCGCCGTAGGCGAAAACGCTTTCAACATCTCCTGCAAACCATAAAGCAAGGTCGATAACATGTATAGCTACGTTAAAAACGACGCCTCCGCCCTTACTTCTTTCAAAGGGCCATGTCGAAGAGGTCCAGCCGAAAGGGGGAGGGATAAATAGCTGACCTGAAACCCCAACTATGGCGCCCAGCCCTCCACCATCAACAATCCTCTTAGCAGCCATGACCGCAGGTATATAACGGTGATTTTGCATCACACATAGTTTTACACCATGCCTACGGGCTCTATTAACCATTTCAACTGCTTGATTTTTCGATATAGCCATCGGCTTCTCGACAAGGATGTTAGCACCCCGTTCAGCTGCAAGCAGGGATACTTCAAAATGCAGGTGAGGAGGGGTGCATATATCAACAATATCAAGCTCCTCTTTCTCTAACATTTCCTTGTAGTCGTCGTAAATAATATCCACGTGTTTCTTGCACCTTTTCCTTGCTAACGGGTTTGGATCTGCTGCCGCGGCGACAACAACATTGTCGTACAGTTTCCACGCTGAAATATGCCCTTTAATAGCCACAGATCCGCATCCGACGATTCCGATTCTTAGTTTTTTCACATCCTTGATAAGGCATCTAACTATTATATGTTTCACGGGGGATAAAACTCACGTTGAAACCCAAAGTATCGGTAGTTAAGGTTTCAGAAGACATATATGATGCAGTAAGCCGTGCAATAGAGATAGCTGGAGGTATGGAGGTTAAAAAGGGGGATAAAGTTGTTATTAAGATCAACCTTTGCAATTTCAGAGATTATACATCCGGCGCCACAACTGATCCAAGAGTCCTGGGAGCCCTCGTGAAATATATAAAGACTGTGTATTCGCCTGGAGAATTGTACGTCGTTGAAAGCGACGCTACCTCTATGAACGCAAGCATTCTCTTCAAATGGCTGGGATTCGAAGATATGGCCAAGGAGCTCGGTTTTAAACTTGTAAACTTAACCAGGGACGCCAATGATGAAGTAGCATTGGATGGTAGAAAGTTGAGGAAAATTAAAATTGCGAAAACGATAGTTGAAGCGGATTATCTTATATCCCTTTCGAAGCTAAAGACCCACCTCCTAACAAAGGTTACATGCGGTTTGAAAAACATGTTTGGAGCAATCCCTATCAAAAGAAAAATAATCTATCACAGGTATCTTGACGATGCCATTGTGGATGCAAATATAGCGATGAAAGTAGATTTCTCCATGGTTGACGGGTTAATATCGCTGGAAGGTGAGAAAGGACCCACGTATGGATACCCGAGAAGGACCGGTTTAATTATCGCGGGGAGAGACATCGTTGCTGTCGACTCGGTATGTGCCAGGATCTTGGGGTTTAACCCACTTCTTATAGGTCATATCAGAAAGGCGTGGCTTTCAGGCATCGGGGAGATAAATGCAACTGTCGAGGGTGACGGCCTAGAGTTTGTAGGCTCCAGTTTTGACCTTGTTCATGCCGGCCTACTTAAGCTTGTATACTGGCTTAAGGCTAGGAGGTGAGTTCTTCTAATATCTCTTTAGCTCTATCTATGCGTATAACGCCTTCCTTAACCATTCTTTCGGCTACCTTATCAACCATTTTTCCCTTTGCTCCAGCCATTATAGCAACGTTCCTAGCGTGGAGTTCCATGTGCCCTCTTTGAATCCCCTCAGTTGCGAGAGCCCTGAGAGCTGCAAAGTTCTGGGCAAGCCCTACGGCTGCAAGAATCTCGGACAGCTCTCTCGCAGTTTTCACACCTAGTATTTTAAGGTTTATCTTGGCGATTGGGTGGACTTTTGTCGCTCCACCGATGACGCCAACTGCGGCTGGAATTTCAAGGTATCCAACCAGGTCACCATCGTCGTTAACTTCCCATGTTGAAAGCGAGGTATACCATCCAAACCTTGCCGCGTAGGCGTGGCATCCGGCCTCTACTGCCCTCGTGTCGTTTCCCGTAGCTAGAACAACAGCTGTAATCCCGTTCATTATTCCTTTGTTATGGGTGGCGGCCCGATATGGGTCCTCACATGCAAATGCGTAGGCTTCCATTATCCCTTCAACGACGTCTTCCCCTCCTATAGCGTCCTTATCGAAGACAGCCTTGGCTCTTGCGATTCTATGTGTTGCTAGGTTTGAGATTATCCTGAGTCTAACCCGTCCACCTGTAACATCTTCTATAAGGGGGGCAACCGCTTCACACATAGTGTTTACGGCGTTAGCCCCCATAGCATCCCTCACGTCAACAAGCAACTCTACAATTAGCATTGAACCCATGAATGTCTCGATAACTTTAGCTTGTACATCTTTAACTCCTCCGCCTAGCTTGACTAGAATAGGGTCTTTCTCGTTAGCTCTCTCTATAATCTCGTTCTTAGCATTGAGCACATCGAACTTCGCACCGTATGGGTCACTAAGACCCACAACTTGTATTTGGCCTATCATTACAGGGTCAGTACTACTTGTCTCGAACCCGCCCTTTACTCTTGCAAGTTTAGCTGCATGGCTTGCAGCAGCCACTACGGAGGGCTCCTCTATAGCCATTGGGATTAGATAGTCTTTACCATTTATTAGGAAGTTAGTAGCTATACCAAGTGTTACAGGCATTACACCAATGACATTCTCAATCATTCTGTTAGCTAGATCAACATCCAAGGAACCTGTATTTTTAAGCAGAGCTACCTCCTCCTCCGAAAGTCCGGCAAAGTCCGCAACGATTTTAAGCCTTTCATCCACCGCAAGGTTGTAAAAACCGGGGAGTCTCGAAGTTCTTGCCATGTTAGCAAATTTATGCCGGGACAATCTTAAAATCTTAATGTTATTTGCGAATGATATTAAAGAAGTCAGTATATGCAAGTTTTAGGAGCAGATGAGGCTGTTATAGAGAAGTTGGTGGGTGTTCATCGAATTTGTGTTTAATAAGTTTATAATTATGCTGGTTATTGAACTAAAACTATCTACAATAGGGAGATTAGCTTGAAGGTTAAAGTAGACCTTCACGTCCATAGTACCTTTTCCGATGGGATACATGATGTTTATAGCCTAATAAGAGCTGCAAAGTCCAAAGGGTTAGATGGAATAGCGATTACAGATCATAACACCATCGCCGGAAGCCTAGAAGCGGTAAGAATCGTTAGAAGGATAGATGATTTCATAGTTATCCCAGGCACAGAAGTTAGAAGTAAAAGGGGGGACATTCTAGCCTTAGGCGTATATGAGGATATACGACCTGGCATAGAGCCTGAGGAAGTTGTGGATGAAATACACGAGCTAGGTGGGCTGGCCATTGCTGCCCATCCGTATTCAAGGCTTTCAAGAGATAGCTTAGGAGACTATGTATTAAAAGTGAATTTTGATGGTGTTGAGACTTTAAACGCTAGAGCTAGGGGCTTTGAGAACAGAAGAGCTGAGGTGAAATGTAAAGCTCTCGGATTAAGTTGTGTAGGTGGTAGCGATGCTCATTCGATATGGGAGGTTGGAAATGCCTATACTATAGTTGAAGCTGACTGCGAAATTAATGACATCCTTAAAGGTATTAGTATGGGCTTAGCTAAGCCGGTAGGCGTTACTACACCTCTAGGTCTTATATTAAAGGTAACCGTTTATCACAAGTTAAGGGTGTTGGGTTTTGATTAAGGGTTTGTATATTGGTAGATTTCAACCTTTCCACTACGGGCATCTCAAAGCCGTAGAGTATTGTCTTTCGAGGGTGGACTTTTTGATAATTGGTATCGGCAGCTCACAGTTTAAAGATACGGTGAAGAATCCTTTTTCTATAGAGGAGAGATTTACAATGGTAATTTTGGCATTAAGAGAGGCAAATGTTGATTTCGGGAGGCTATGTATAACTGCTATTCCTGATTCAAAGCCTGGTGAGAAATGGTCTGAGATAGTTAGGTCGAGGTGTCCTAGTTTTGGGATTGTTTTCACGAATGATCCATGGACTAGGAGTGAAGTAGCAGATCTAAGTATAAAAATAGAACCCATACCTTTCTATAAGAGAGAGATTTATGAAGCAACGAAAATAAGGATGAAAATCTTAAACAATGAGGACTGGGAATCTCTCGTCCCTACTTCCGTTGCAAAATTTTTAAATGAAATAAATGCTGCAGAGAGGTTAAAGACCCTTTATTCGCCTACTCCTCAGACCTAACTTCGAGAATGCCCTCCCTAAGTGCTTTGAGTAGTGCTTTTCCAAGTTTAGATCTAAGCGGTATAACTATAGTGGCTTTGTCGTCAGTTAATCTGCTTCCAAGCCTTACCTTATCCGAGTATAGTGAGACGTGTTTTCCCGCATAGGATGGTGGAAACATCAACTGTAATGTTTTCTTTCTACGTCTGAACTGGTACGGGACAACCTCACCTTTAACGGGCATCCTTTTCTTCCCAACAGGGAATATTATGACTTCATCCGCGAAGGAGTATATTTCATACATGGGCCTGCCAGATTCGAAATCCCTTACAACTATGACGGGCCTAGCTAAAGCTCTATCTTTCATCCCCTCGGGAAGCTTAACGGTTATCTCAAGACTCAGAACCTCCTTAATCCGCCCATTTTCTATGAATATTACCGTATCTACTATGTGAGGAAGTAATCCAAGATCAACTCTACCTATGAACCTTTGAATTGCTTCAATAGGGGACCCGCAATGAACTACACCTATCATTCCTATGCCCGCCAGTCTCATGTCTGTATAGATTTTGAAATCTCCAGTCTTACGCATTTCGTCAAAGCAAACGTAATCCGGCCTAACTAGTAGTAAAAGATCTGCTGTCTTCTCAAAACTTCCTTCTAGTCTTGTGTACTGCGTCACTTCCGGCTCTACTTGCAAGTCTCTGGGTGATTCGAGGGTTTTCACTATTTTCCTGTTTCTTCTGTAAAACTCTATAAGGGCACTTGCAAAGGTTGTCTTACCTGATCCCGGAGGGCCGGCTATTATTATCCCAGCTGCTTTCTCTCTTATTCTTTTCTTTAACTTATCGCTAAGATCGTAGTCCTCGAGCAAAACTTTTACTAGTGGTCTAACGGCAGTTATTTCGATTCCATCCGAGAATGGTGGAAAGGACACCGAAATCCTATATTCTCCCTTCTGGATAACATAGGCTCCTCGCCTTTTAATTTCAATAGTTGCATTTGGGTCTATTTTTGAACTCTCTATAACTTCATACGCCATTCTCAGCATGTCTTCCCTTGTTAGAACCTTATTAGACAGCTCCACAAGGTTAAAGCTTCCCGGTTTACCTTTCTTTGCAAGAGGTCTAGCGCCCTCTTTAAGATGAATACTCAAAGTTTGCTCGTCAAAATACTTTAGCGCTTCTATTTGGCCTATCGGTGGCCCTATATATACCGCATCTATATCCAGAGTCACAAGCATTTGGTACAGTATGTAATCCCCAGTAATGATAACCGCGTTATATTTAGATGCAAGCAGTGGAAGAAGCCGGTCCTGGGACATAAGAGGAGAATAAACTATCTCTAAACCAGCTATTATACCCTTTTTGAACATCACTCTAAGTTTCTGAATGGTTTTAAGCCCGTCTAAAGCCCACTTATCTCCTTCCTCCGACCTCTGGACGAACAATCTTACATAAGATGAGGGAATTACGATTTTCCTATTCCTAATATGGTCTAACCCTTCTTCTTTCAGTATCAAGGAATATAAAAGTGAGTTTAGGTCTGGGATTATAGGTTTAGTGTCTGTCAACGTAGTTCACCTAATTGATAGTTCACATATCTTTTAAAGAAAGTAAAGATTGCATATAATGGATAGCATTGTCAGGCATCCTCAGAAGATGCAGAGTGTGCGGGAAACTCTTTACAGACGAAGAGCTAAAGGCAAAGGATGGCAAGCTTAGGTGTCCGAACTGTGGATCTGGGCTTTTTAATGTTGTTAGGAACCCGAGTAATCCAAAGGAGGAGGTTAAACCTACACGCCAGGAAGATGCTGTGATGAAACTTCTCGAGGATATGATGATTGAATTTCCCAGATCTAAAAAAAGAAGAGCCTACGAGTTATAGATGAACCTTGGATATTGTCTCTCAAGCGGTTTAGCGACGAATAACGAATGCCTGCATTTTGTTTGAAGCTCCTCCAGTATTCTTTGTATTATCGCCCCCTTCGGATTACGAACGTCAGTCCTTTCTTCTAGATCGTCAAAGCTGCTGAATGGTTTTTTAGAGCGTTCATCTAGAATCTTCCACATGGTTTTCCTCCCAATACCGGGAAGAAGATTTAGTTCATGAATACGTATATTTATAGGTTTACTCTTATTAAAGAATGAGAGAAATCTTTCTTCGTTCTCATCTACAATTTTTATAACAGCGTTTTCAAGCTCCATTCTGGCTAGGGAGGACAGTTCCTCGTATCTTAATACCCTTAGAACCGCTTCTACCTTAAGTCTGAAGCCTCTTCCGATGTAGACCTTCTCTCCTACCTCTATGTTAACGCCTTCTAAGATCAAGAGTTCCAGAAGGGTAAAGTATTTTGTCCCTATCGCTTCAGCAACAGTCCTAACACGCTTCTCAACTCTCCTCCTATAGATATTGAGTATTATGCCGTACTCCTCTAAAAGTTTGGGTGGTCTGTTACCCACTTTAAGCCCCCTAATCACGAATCTCGGAAAGGATTTTTATAATTTCATCATAAGTTTTACTTGTCAACAAAGGGTAAGCTACGAATAAAGCTGTTCTAACCTCCTCCCTCTTTTTGATTCTCAGACCTACGAGCATAGCAGCATCTTCCTCTTTTAAACCTAGATCCATTAGTTTTTTAACCGCAGCCCTAGCTTTCTCGGGGCTTATGTCCGAAAACTGGTTTAGATATTCCATCGTCATTCTCTGAGTTTTTGTCAAATTTTCTATGCCCTCGTTTTCCCATATCTTCAAGAGTATAGATCTCACCTCTGGAGCAGAAAGAACCGATAATTTTTCAACTATCTCCATTTATCCCCACCGGTTTCAGATGTACAGGATGGATTATAAGATGTTTAACTTTAGAACCTACTTTAACATCAACTAGGTATGCCCTCCCTCTCTTGCCTGTAATTACTCCAGTTTTACCTTGGTACCTCCTATGGGGCATCGCGTTTCTGACTGCTGGTTCCACGTCGATATATACTTTATCGCCGACTTCGAATTCCTGTAGGAATCTCGAAACCCCGGGAAGTCCTCTTTCCCTTGGTTTCTTAGTTAGGAATTTTCTAGATTTTGACAGGAAACCCTTACTTCTTTTCACCATTAAACTCACCTATGTCTATCACATCCAGCTGTACACATTCAACTTTTAATCCTAATATGCCGCTGACACTTGGTTTCGTTCTACCAGCATCACCTGTAATTAGTTCCTTCACGTATGTCCCTCCTTCACACTTTAATGTCATTTTGAACATGTTTTCGGATACCCTCTGGATACTTACGTCGTAGATTCTTTTAAGCCTAACTCTGTCAACCCTTCTATGCGCAACTCTTCTAGGTGTTCTTTGATGAATTAACGCTCCTTTGAGTCTATCAACGACTTTTTCAATCGATGCATCATCTATCGGCTCCTCAGATTTTACTAGAGCAAGGTAGGTCTTGACAGCCCTCTCCATTTCACTCTTAACTCTGCTAATATAGTTTTTATCGACATATCTTAACCCTTTAACTTCTATTACACCTTCATATTTCTCGTTAACGTCTCTTTCCACAATTTCTAAGTTGACATTTCTCTTCTTAGGTGAAATAATCTCTAGCGTAAAGGGCCTACCAGACCCTAGAACCCTTACATCTACGTCTTCCCTACCTCCTGCGTGGAGAACTCCTCTCTCACCTTCGAAGTAAGGTAGGATCGCATTGATCAGTAAATCCTCTATTGATGTTCCATACTCCTTTCCGGTCCAGTTACATGCCTCACATCCTACTCCATTGCAGTGCCTACAAGCCCATGATGTTTGGGGAATGTTTCTCACATGTTTAAGGTAGCGACCTGCAATAACGATTGGTTTAACATCGACATGGACTGTATTATAAGGTATGTTCACCGTTATTTTTACATCAGGATCTCGATTATCTATTGTAGCTTTAGTTCTGTTACATACGAAGTTATCTAAGTATCGGTTAAATTCGACCTTGATACTGGCTGCGTCCACCGGATAGATTAAACTTCTAATCTCGTCTTCCCTTTCTAAAACATCTGGTGGAAAGATTGTGCCAATCTTATAACTTTTAAACTCGTATTCGCCCAGCTTGTCGAGAATTTTCTCTCCTATGTCTTCCAATTGGTTTATAATACCTTCGCATATATAACATTCTTTTTCGGAATCATCGTTCACAGCCGCGACGAAACCAACTATCTTCTTCACGATTTGACCTTTAATCCCTGTCGGTATCCAAGGGCATGCATAGAAAAACTGTCGTCCAAGGCATCTGTTACATAGTTTATATGTGACTAATAATGATTTAAGATCATCTAATACGGGCAAATACCTACATCCCCTTCATCCCGAGTCTTTTCATAAGTTTCCTCATGTCACGCCGGCCCATAGAGCTTAGGGTTTTCTTCATTGTGTGATAAGCCTTTAATAGTTCTTTAACATCTCTAACGGTAACCCCCGAGCCTTTTGCAATCCGAACGATCCTTGTTCTTTTTATTAGCTCCGGATTCTCTAACTCCTCCTTAGTCATCGATTTTAATATCACCCCCCATTTTTTCATCTTGTCTTGAGCTTGATATCCGAACTCAGAGGGTAGATTAACACTAAATCCTGGGATAAGTTCCATAAGCTTGCTAAGAGGTCCTAACTTTCCAAGTTGATCTATTTGATTTTTGAAATCTAGCAGTGTAAATTTTCCTGAGGCTATCTTTCTTATATCTTCGGGTGTTATTTCAACGCTTGCTTCTTCCATTCTTTTCACTAGCTCTTCTATATCCCCCATGCCTAGCAGTCTTGAGACAAACCTCTGAGGGTCGAACTCTTCGATGTCGTCAAGCGATTCTCCAGATGTAACATATACTATCGGTGCCCCTGTGGCTGCAACTGCTGATAAGGCTCCCCCACCTTTAGCTGTGCTGTCAAGTTTTGTTACAATCACTGCACCCACATTTGTCGACTCCGAGAATGCTTTAGCCTGGGCGTATGCTGCTTGCCCTATAGTAGCATCGACTACCAACACTACTATATCCGGTTTTATTGTTCTTTCTAGCTCAATCATTTCGTTTATCAGATCCTTCTCGTTTCTGTGTCTGCCTGCAGTGTCGATAAGGATGATATTATACCCTTCTGATTTATACCTCTTGATGCCGTCAATCGCTATTTCCACAGGATTTTTCTTAGGGTCGAAATATACAGGAATATTTTCAGGCAACATTTGTTCAAGCTGTATATTGGCTGCAGGCCTAATCGTATCAGTAGAAATAACTCCTACTTTGCCGTATTGTTTATCTAGAATCCTAGCTAGTTTGGCTACTACGGTTGTCTTGCCGGAGCCTTCTATTCCCACAAATAGTAAAGTATTTATTCTTCCCGATCTTATAGGCAGTTTCCTCTGTTTTTCTCCCAGTAAGTTGATTAATTCCTCGTATAATGTCTTGACAGCCACGTCTCTACGGCTAAATCCAATTGGTACCTCTGCTTTGAGCGACTTTTCTTTAATCTTTGATGTTAGATTGTAAACCAGCTCTACGTTTACGTCTGCTTTTATCAGGATTCTTTGTACATCTTTAATAAACTCGTTGACAGCCTTTTCATCAGGCAGAGGGAGCCCTAGAAACCGTCTTACAGCTTTATTCAACGATGCGCCCACTTCCCTAAGTACCACTTTATATTTCCCTTAAAGCAGTCTAACTATCTTGACTTTCCCCATGCTTTCCCAATATTCTACCTCGACCCCAGGTTGAAGTTTAGAGAGGAGACTCTGATCTGCCGGGGGCTTAACTTCAAAGGTGTTGTATGTTTCGAGATCCATTATTTGTATGGAATCGGGGGTAGTAGATACTATCTGGGCTTTCTTCTTTTCAACAATGGGCACTTCAACCTTTTTATCAGCTGGTGCAACCATATCTCTTTTAACATCGTCAAATAGACCTATAGCCACCAATCTGACCTTTGCCGAACCGTGCTTTCCTGGCTTTGACTTTTCTATAGAAACAACTTCGCAGGGTTCGCCATCGATGATGACGTATCCACCTTTTTTCAAGGAACCAACGTCTTTATACATAGACATATGTATCTACCTATATGATTTTTGAACACGAGCCCTAGCTGAGGGACCACCGTACTTCTTTGGTTCTGTCCGTCTCGGGTCTTCGACAAGTAGATGTCTGTCGTACTCTATAAATGTTTTCTTTAACTCCTCCGAACCTGTATACCTTATTATAGCTTTAGCTATAGCGGTTCTTATCGCGTCAGCCTGGCTCATGAACCCTCCTCCTTTAACCTTAACTTTGATATCTATGCTATTCCTCAGCTTGTCGTCTATAAGGAGGAGCGGCTCCTGTATTCTCATAATGGACACTCTGTTAGCACAAAAAACGTTTAGAGGCATACTGTTTATGAGGAGTCTGCCTTTGCCAGGAGTTATTGTAACGAACGCTTTAGACGTTTTTCTTTTGGCTGACGCGAAAGCCGTCTTAACCTGCTCACTTTCTCTCATTCTTTAACCCCCTATATCCTAGTTGGTAGCTTATCCACCCAACTGTTACATATCTTGGGATGTATTTACCTTTAAGTCTGTCTACATGAAATTCTTGGAGACTTACCCTTTCAGCGTTGACCGCCCAGTCTGGAGTTCCGATATAAACTCTTAGTCTTCTAAGCGCCTCCCTCCCCTTGTGTTTTTTTATAGGAAGCATCCCTCGAACTGCGTACCATACTATTCTATCTGGTCTTCTAACGTGTTTAGGACCCTTCTCCGGGCGGCTTTGTCCTCTTATCTCCAGTCTCTTTAGATATTTTCTAAGAATATCATGTTTTGAACCCGATATTACAGCTTTTTCGCAGTTTATTATGGCAACTCTTCTCCCTAAGAGTAGATTTTTAGCCACGTAGCTCGCCATTCTACCAAGCTTTAACCCGGAGGCATCTACAACTATATCAAATTGTTGGTCCGTCATATCTTCTCAACTCTATACAATTATTCTCACATTTGAACCTTTAGGATTTCTATCATAGAGTTCGAGGATTTCGAGAGCCTCGCCGCCGCTCTTCCTTATTTTTTCCCTTGCTTTCCTGGTGAATTTAAGTGCAGCTACTGTTATGGGGTGATCAAGTGTTCCGTGACCTAACACCACCCCTGGTACGACAACTGTCTCCTTGGGCTGTGTTAGCTTGTTTAGCTTCCATAGGTTTACCTCAGCTCTTCTCCTTCTAGGTTTTAGCATCCTTTCTCTGACCTTTCTCCATAATCCGGCCTTTCTTCTCCCTGAAAGTTTTTCTGCGATCTCTATAAGGAGAGGATTCGTCTTTGTTATCTTCTTCCGAGGCATATTATGGACACCTTGTTAAGTGCGGAGGGTGGGATTCGAACCCACGAACCCCTTAGGGACGGGATCTACAAGTTTCTCCTCATTCCCGCGCCTTTGACCAGGCTTGGCTACCTCCGCATGGTATTTTATACATTGGGGGGTAATATAAATTTTGCTACACTATGGCTACCTGTTTTTTAAAGCTTTCAAGCTTGTCAACTATTATTTCTATAGCTTTCTGGAGTATTTGCTGCGGTTCTAGGGCGCCGGTAGTTTCGAATTGGAAGATAAATCTTGTATCGTCCATTTTCAACGAGATCGCTTTAACATCGCATGTTTCAACACATAACTTGCACAGGGAGCATCTCAGCGGATCTAAAACTATTTCGGCGTCCTTTAAAGCGAGTGCCCTCCTGCTACACACCTTGACACATTCCCCGCAGAGGTTGCATTTAGAGTTGTCAATCTCAACCGTAGGGTAGTATTTATAGCCGATCGGCCCTACCGGCTGCCATTTGCTATGCTGTTTCCCCCTACCAAGCCTTGCTATTGCCTCAAGCACTATGCGATCCTGTTTATTTAGTTTGAATAGTGGAATGTCGGGTCTTACAGGTTTTATCGTTGGATCTTGAGGCTTAAGATCCCCCGAATATATTATTGTATTGTCCTCTATAGCCTCAACCTCTAAAATCAGCCTGGTTGTGCAGAGGGGGCAGCCGGAACCCCCGCATTTGCATTCCTCGGGCAAGTTATACTTCTTAAGGTCTGTTGTGAGGGGTATCATTCCCAGTGTATGTGCTATGTGCTCGTCAAAATACATGGTGTTATTTTCTATCACAACTATGTAGTCTATAGCCATTGTTGGAACTTCAGATATGATTGTTCTCCGTATCGCGTTAGCTATTGCAGGGTTAGCGTTTGAGAGTTCAAACAACATGTGATGATCGGAGGCTTTAATAATTTTGATCTTCACCCTAACACCTATCATTGTTAATGCTGAGCTATGATTTTAGTTTTGTCTTTTCTTCTTCTCTCTAAGTATTGAGAACCAAGGGTTGCTTCTGACAACCTCGTCGAGTTGGTCGATGTTTTCAACCTTTGAGGGGGCAGCATCGGGGTGGTCGACAGTACTTATTTTTTCTATGGTTATTTCTTTCCTCACGACCTTTGCAGGCGGGATAAGTGAGACCTGTTCGCTGACATGTTTTACTGGTTGCTGCCGCTGCAATTGTTTTATTGTTTTCTCTAACCTTTCTAGTGTTCTCTCCAAAGATTCAAACCTTGATATTAGTTCTTGAATTGTTTCCGAGTATCTCTGTAATAGCATGTTAAGGGGGGACTCCTGGGTAGGTATATTGGTGTACGTCTGCCTGGCAATCACTTCCTTTCCAGATTGAACGGTGTTTTTGGGGATTTCTATGTTTATTTCTGGCGGGTACGGCTTCCACTCAATTTCAGCCTGTGTGAATGGTATCAAGGATATTTTACTCATTAGGAGTTTCTTTTCAATACTGCGAGAGACTGATGCAGATACATAATCCTCTGCGCCATCCGGCAGCCAGATCTGAACAATATTTACGTCACTAATATTATGTTTAATTATAGAAACCAATTCTTCTACGCTGTCTAAGAGCGGATCGAAAATTAGAGCTAGTATCAGTCTTCCCTTGGGGTTTTCTAGATAGAAACCTCTAAATTTTGAGGCGCCTATGACCTTAAATCCCCTCGATATATAGTACCCTTTAATTTTTGAGGATATGTCTTCCAAAGCTCCTATAGAGAAATAGAAGTTTGAGGTTTTAAACTCTTCTCCCTCTTCTCCCGTGCGGCCTTCTAGTTCCATCATGGGGTATTGGTGTTACATCTTCTATTCTTATAAGCTTCATTCCGGCTCTTGCAAGGCCTCTTACAGCCCCAGCAGCCCCGGGACCAGGTATCCTGGGACCTAACCCCCCTGGAGCTCTGACTTTTACTATTAGGGCTGTTATCCCCTTCTTTTTAGCTATGTTTGCGGCTTCGGTAGCTGCTTTGAAGGCAGCATAAGGGCTGCCCTCCATCCTATCAGCTTTTACAAATCGGCCGCCTGACGATATTGCTATAGTCTCCGCTCCCGTCTGATCAGTGATATGGACGATTGTATCGTTAAATGACGAGTAAATGTGGGCTATACCGACATGCTCCTTCTTTTTAGTTGAACTCACGCCTGTTCACCCATTACCTTGTCTAATATTTCTTTATCAACTTCTATGGTATTTTCCTCCTCCACGGTAACAAGATATGATGGGATCTTGACTATTCTACCATTGACGCGGACATGACCATGAACTACAAGCTGCCTCGCCTGGTAGGGCGTTCTAGCATATCCCTTAAGATAGACTAATGTCTGAAGCCTTCTCCTCAGAAAGTTTTCGGCTGTTACGTCGAGTACATCGTCGAGAACGGCATCGTCAGGTATTATTCCAAGCCTTTTAAGTCTTGATAGTAGTTGTTCCTCCAACTTGACATCTCTGCCCTCGGTGTGTGAGAGTAAGATTCTTGCCAATCTTCGGACCCTGCTGGCTTCATGGTGTGCCCTTAATAGTTCCCTCTTATTTCTTAGGCCGTATTCACCAACTAGCCTTATGGACCACTCAAGGTACTGTTTGTCCCATGGCTTTCTAGGCCTTCTATATTTCTTCCTCGGTTGCTTAGGGTCCCCCATTTTCACACCTACTTCTTCTTCCTAACGTATCCTACTGTTGGCCCACTTCTCCCGGTTGTTCTTGTTCTTTGACCTCTAACCTTAAGGCCTAGGGAGTGTCTTAAACCCCTATATGAGCCCATCTTTTTAAGCCTATCTATATCTATCTTCTCATATAGCTTAATGTCAGAGCCGAGGATGAGCAGGTTCTTACCTGTTATGGGGTCCCTTTGCCTGTTATAAAGCCAGGAGGGTAGCTCGTACTTATATGGGTCTTTAAAGAACTCTTCCAACTTCTCTATCTCTTCATCCGTATATTCAGAAAGCTTCTTTTGAGGGTCGAGGTTTAGCTTCCTAAGTATGGCGTTGGATAGGGTGAACCCTATCCCCGGTATCTTTGTAAGGCTCACGAGCGCCTTCTTCTCCGCATCTAATGTTGTCCCTGCTATTCTAATAACTCTTCTCCCCACTTCTGGCATATCAATCCCCTAGGAGAACGCCGGGGGTGGGATTCGAACCCACGCGGCCGTCCCCGATTCTCAGGGGGCCACGGGCTCGCAGGCCTAGGCTCCAGGCCCGCCCCTTGACCGGGCTAGGGTACCCCGGCGTTAATTTTAAAGACTTAGCTCGGATTTAAAGTTTAACGCCAAGCAGGGGGATAGACTCCTCTATCCATTAAAACCCTTATCGGCTTCGCAGCTATACCCTTGGATGAAGACAACATCTCCTCTGATGACATAGATGCTTCAGCTAGAGCCACCGCTTCGGACTTTAAGGTCATTATAACTACCATATCTTTGGGCTGTATCTTCGGTGATAGTTTAGAAATCCCCCTCACCGTGAGGGGGGCCCCATGACAGACCGCATCGACAGCTGTATCTTTAATAACTATCATTGGAAGTTTTTTTAACACGTATTCCATTGGTTTAAGTATTCTCCTCAGAGAAGTTTCATCACCTGATTTACGCCACGTATTGCAAACTTGAAGCAGTTGGTGAAGAGTTACAGCCTCATCCTCGGTGAATGAGCCGGCAGCTGTTCTTCTTAATTCAGACATGCTTGCTCCAACAAGCAGTACCTGGCCGATGTCATGTATTAGTTTTCTAATGTAGGTTCCAGCCTGGCATTTAACCCTTATTAAGACGTAACGGCCTTCATACTCAAGAAGATCTATCCTATGAATTTTCCTTATCCGGAGCTTCCTCTTCACAGAGGATCTTACAGGGGGTCTCTGGTAAATGTCTCCGTGAAATCTTGTTATTACTTCACTTAATCTCTCGTATTTAACATCGCCATGAAGGTATACCAGCGCTACATATTCCTTATCAAAGCCTGAGATGATCTTTGCTATCCTTGTGGACTTACCAATTACGAGGGGGAGAACTCCGCTTACTTTGGGATTTCTCCGGGCTATCCGCCCTCGAGAGTCCCACAGTGCCCTACCCTTTTAATTCCGAGTATGCTTCTAACCCACTTTGTAACGGTATGAGACGAGGGGCCTCTTGGCTTGTCAAGTACAATGATGGAGGTGTTCAGCAGATCTTTTATAGCCCGTTCTTCTGGGGGAGAGCCGTAAGCAGGATTAGTCTCGGCTTCTTCCCTCACTAGTAATCTGCTCAAGATTTGCCCCCTTTACCCACGAATTCTTTATATATCTCAGTCTGAGATAGAGCTTTTATGACATCCTCGTCTGACGCGTTCTTCTCTATGTCTATTACCACGGGTAGTGGGTCCAGGTGGTTTATGTTGCACCGTCTTCTTCTCACCCCTGTTAGTTTCTTAGGACCGGTTATTAACACGTAGTTTTTGTCTATTACGTCGACGATTACGCATTTTCTGCCTTTCTCTCTACCTTTAGTCTTTGTGCAGACCCTACCAACTACGAACAGTGACATCTTGACACCGGTTATAAGCAATACTGGAGAAGTGTTTTAAATTTTAACTTTAGGTGGGCGAAGTGCCAAGGGCTTTCTGTATTATAGGGGATAGAGCGATGGACACTATGAAGTAAAATCCGATGAATCCAACCTCATATTCGCTTAAGGGGCTGCCTCTGTGGAGAAAGCTTGAAAATGGCAGCTTGAACGGTAGTGAGGCTACTGGTATTGACCCGTAAAACCTTCGTAGAAGTATAAATACAAGCAGCATTGGAAGAGGTGTTATGAGCGATTGTTTAAGTTGCATCATCATCAGCTCCTGCTCTACGGATTTCATTTTCGATTCAAGCTTCTTTATTTTGAGTTCTCCCTTCTTGCCTTTGAGTTTAAGCTCGTATTTCAGCTTTATGAACTCCTCTCTTTGCTTACTATACTTCTTCAGCTTTTCGATATCTACAGTAAACTTGGTTACAATAGCCATTATGAAGTTTAATATGATGGCTAGTAATGTCAGGAAAATGATTGAGTTTGGTGGGTAGGAAATTAAGTTTACAAGGTTAGGCGGCATCTCATGGCACCTATAGGAATCTTTTAGCTATTGGGTATATTTCTAGGAGACGCTCCTTCATAAGTGATTCGTAGATAGAGTAGGTGATGGTCACACCCAGAAGGATTCCTGAGCCGGATCCAAGGGCTCCTGTTAAATCAGCTAGTAATGCTATCACACCTATAAATAGGCCACCAAGTAGTGTTACCGAGTTTATATATCTTCGCAGTCTGTTGGCTATAATCTTTCTTGAAACCCTCATACCAGGCATCACTAGCTCCTGAGATACGAGTTGATCTGCCACCGAATCGGCGTCCATCCCTGATGTAAGGACCCAGATTACTGAGAAAACCACGCATAGAGTTATTAGTATGGTTCCGTATATGGCTGCGCGCAGCGGATCCGCGGAGAATGAAAGCATTCCGGATGGGGGCTGTGTGTAGTACGCCAAGCCTCCTTTTGGCACAAGGTTTCCTTCTACGTATTGATACTCACCTACAATTCTGACGAGCATTCTAAGATATTCATTGTCTGAATATCCAAACCTGCTCCACAGCGTTTGACTGACAATGGCTATGTCCCCGAAAAGCGCTGATGTGAATATTATCGGGATATTTGAGACGTACAGCAATCTTAAGGGATAGCTAGCTTTATACCCACCTATTCTAGCAAAGGAAAGAGGGAATACGATTTTAACATCATACGCCACCGCCACCGCAACGAACACAATAAAGGTTGCCGTAAGCTTCGCTATGTCAGGCAGCCCCCCACGGGTAATAGCCATAGCTCCCTCCGTAAAAAGGGCTGGGATTGCACCAACAACTCTGTCAACATCTGGGGCGGTGAAGGGGGAGAAAGCAGCCCAAAAAACCGTTTGGGCGATGCCGGCTAGAATAAAGAGGCTTATACCACTCGCTATACCCCATTTTGAACTTACTTCGTCGAGGTACATCAATATAAAACATCCTGCAGCTAGTTGAAGCCAAACAAGGAACGACGTCCTTCTATCTAAAACCCCGTACTGACCGCCGGCAACGTACAGCGCGGCTGTAACAACTATGAATAGTATCGAGGCTAGCTTCTGGGATGCTTGGAAGAACGATCGGTCGTCGGGATCCGTAAGGTCTAGAGGTATTATCTTACTTCCCACTAGGAGTTCAAGTATTATTCCAGCAGTTACTATGGGCCCTATCCCAAGCTCTACGATTGAACCTTGAGACCCAGCAAATATTATTCTAAATGTCGCTAGGCGGTCATACCTTGACGGGGCGACCCCGTAGAGAGGTATCTCTGTTAAAATAAAATAGAGTACGAGTACGATACCACTCCATAGTAGTTTACTTCTTAACGGGACTTTTATTTTCGGGGTTTCTACCTCTGGAATGAAGGATACGATGCCCCTCACAATATCTCTAAATAGCCCCATGGTCTACCCCTCATTCTTCGATCACTCCTCCTGCTTGAACTATTTTCTCACGGGCTATTCTCGATATCTCAAGACCTTTAACATGGTAAACATGGGTAACCTTACCACGTCCTATAATTTTCACATTTCCCAAGAGTTCCCTGGATAGAAGGATTTTACCATCTACATTCTTCACCAGACCTTTGGCAATTAAATCACTTAAATTTTCTTCAATATCACCGATGTTTATCGCCGTGGGCTTTTTACTCACAACAGCAGGCCTTTTAAACCCGCGAGCCCCCCTACCGAAGTACTCCGGGTCGTATTTTACGTAAAAGCTCCATTTATGCTTGTGACCTCCGGCCTTCCCAAAGCCACCTCTCCTGCCTTTTTTCCTATGCTGTCTCTCCCTTCCGTAGCCGCATGTCCGGCTTCCCCTTAGCTTTCTGGACTTTTTCTCCTTTCTCTTCATCAGTGTCAATTAAACCATCCTCCTTAGTAGCTTACCTATTTCCCGGCCCCTATATCCGGTTTCTCCTCCTTCTTTAAAAGATTTCTTAGTGCTCCCCTTAAACCCACCGGATGGTGGTGTAAGCCTAAAGTATGGTTTTAGCCCTGGAATATCTTTCATCGTGATTTTCCCTGTCAGAAGCGCCTTGCATAGTTCATCAATGGACTTCATGTTCAGTTTCTTTAGTGTTTCCTCCCAGTTTATCCTTCTATCACCATATGTCTTCCCGCGCTTTTCTAAAAGAAGTTTTAAAGTTTCCTCGTCTATTTCGCCGAACGTGACGGCATCCTTGGCTACTTGTAGCATTCCTTTAATCTCAGGCTTATATGGCACTAACGTGGCGTGAAACTTTCTTTTAAGCATGAGGAGCTCAAGAGTTTTTTTAACTTTGGGTTTCAAACCTATCCTTCCCTTAATTCTAATTACAGCCATAAGTCTCCCGTCAGGCTCAGGAGTCAATTTTATCCCCCGCGAGTGTAGATAGGTTTTGCAGACAGGTTGGCTAGCGCCTTGTAAACAGCATATGCATAGTTCATCCTATTACCAGTATTACCCTTGGAGAAAACCCATACATCCTCAATTCCGGCTAGGGAGAGTAGTATCCTACCAGTTTCATTAGCCACCAATCCCGTACCTCTGGGTGCGGGGTAAATCATTACTCTAACAGAACCTGAGGAGCCGCTTGTCTTGTATGGTATAGAATGACCTCTTCCACATCCGCACTGCCATGAACCGCAACCTCTCGCTACCTTTACTATATTTAGCTTAGCTTGCTTTATGGCGTTTCTAATCGCTATCCTGAAGGTTTTACCCTTACCTTTAGCCACACCTAAGTGTCCGTTTCTATCCCCTACTGCTACGACAACTCTTAGACTACTAACTTCTCCTGCATCGGTCTGTTTTTGAACTGTATTAACGCATACAAGTTCTTCTTCTATATTAGGTAGCAAGACGTCTATTATTTCCACCTCCTTAATCGGAACACCTAGGGATAGTAGCTCGTCTATGTCCTTTATTACTCCTTCGCTTACCATCTTCCCAACTCTCGTCCTCGGCGACCATTCCTCCAATATTTTCACCCGTAGTCCGATTTAACCTTTTCAACGAGCTTATTAAACTCGGAAACTATGTTAGTGGGATCCCCACCTTGGGATATGATGTTAGAAAATCTCTCATTATATAGGTCGGGGTTCTCCTCTTTAAGAAGTTTAGCATAACTAGCTATGTGAACCCCTGAAATTCTATCCATAGGTGGAAGAACTTCTTCTCCACATTTAATCTTTACGCCCGCATCAATAGCTCCTTTCACGGCTGCATAGATTCTGTTCCCCCTTGTAGAGGCTTGAAGGCCTATGTCTACTATGGCTTCTGATATTCCTTTTTTAAGGGCTTTTTTCCCTGCTATATAACCTGTAATGTATGCGGCTGGTAAATTCTTTAGGGAATAGTACCAGTTATACTTCTTTCTTAAGATATGCGAGCTTACGCATACCGTAGTTATGTCTCCCTTTACGGAGTAGTCAATGAACTGTACTGTGATGTATCTGTTAGTTTTTCTCACTACGAATCTGGTTTTCCCACCGAGAAGAAGTCTAAGCCTTCTTCTATAGTCTGTTTTACCTTCTCTTCTCCTACGAAATCTAACTTTGTACCTACTTTGCTTAGACAAGCTCTTCACCTTTGACTAGCTTTTCGTGCACGAGATGTTTTAGCAGGTGAGACCTGCTCCTAAACAGATGTAGTCTATTGTAAAAGTATCTGTATGTATGTCTATCTATCCTCTTTGAGTCTCTAAGATGTCTTAGTAGTTTTCTAAGTGGCCGTATTCTATTTATCCATCTTCTCTTTTTAGGATACCTGGCATTGAATGTTCCCTTGAAACTGCCTGTTCCTCGGCGCTTTTTTGATTTTGCCCGGACTCTTGCCCTGCTTACGCCCTTAACCGGTTTTCTCCTGATAACGCCGTCATGGACGAGTCTTTTTATATCCTCCCTTGTCACTGCCATCTCTATTCTCTCAAGGTTTTCTGGGTCAAAGTATACCCTGTCTTTGCCGCACTTTAGGACTTTAGCTGCTAGCCTCCTCTGATAACTTAGATTGGTCAATTGTCTCACCTATATTTGCAATCTTGATCCCTAACTCCAATGCTTTCCTGTTTATTTCAAGCCTCTTTCTTTTCCCGACGGTTCTACCCACAATTACTATAACTTTGTCTTTATCTATATTTTCAAGCATTTTAGGATTGTACACTATAACGGGTTTTAGACCCGAGGGATGAAGCCCTCTAACAGACCTGGGTTTCCGGTAACCTATTTCAGGCATAGGGGGCCTAGATTTAAGTTTTAATCTCTGTTTATTGTCTATTCCCCTTGGTCTCCTCCACCTATACATTCTGTTGGGTTTCACCCCAACCCGTATGAATTTTTTCTTCTTCAACACTTACACCTCTTCTGTGTAGTAATATATTCCATCCTGGAAGACCCTTGGATCCTTCTTTTTAATCTTGGTCGCCTGCCTTATGTTTGCAGCTGTTTGACCGACTTCTTCTATGTTGATACCCTCAATTACGATTTTATCGTCTCCCTCCATGTACACCTTTACGTTGCCAACGATCTTTGCTACTCTCGGTGACCTTTCTCCTAGGAAGTTATTTATAAGAATTAAGCCCCTATCCTTATCGATTTCAATTTTCATCGGGAAGTGAGAGTAAACTATAATCATTTTTTTCCTGAAACCCCGGGTAACACCGGTAATCATATTTCTAATGTGAGCAGCAATCGTTCCCCGATAGGCTTTGTGGAATTTTCTATTCCCTTTTGGTATTATTTCTATTATGTTATCCTTCTTTTTTACTTCTAGGATTCTGTCATTGAAGGTTTTCGAAAGATCTCCAAGCGGTCCTTTAACTCTAACCGTGTCTTTCTCTATATGGACTTCAACCCCGTCTGGTATGGCGACAGTTAGCGGAGGCAGACTTTCAACAGGCATATGTACCACCTAGTAACAATATGCTATTAGTGCGCCGCCAATCTTCATTTTTTTAGCTTCCTTACTGGTTAGCAAGCCTTTACTAGTAGTTAATATTAGTATGCCTATGTCCTTGCCTGGTAGGTAGTGTTGCTCATGCCTCTCTATTTCTGTATGTTTTATGTTGAATCTAGGCTTTATCGCCCTACACCTCGTAATTTTCCCTAACAGTTCTACAACATATTTTCCAAACCTGCCATCGTCAATATACTCAAATTGGCCGATGTACCCTTCTCTCTGGAGTATACTAAGCACGTTTCCAAGAAGTTTAGAAGTCATATTTATAACACACTTCCTTTTCCCAAGCTTAGAGTTCACTTCAATGGTCATCAACCCATTTGCTAAAACATCAGGTTTTGTCATCTCATCCACCTAGTAGTACTTCTTCCAGCCCATTTTTTCCGCTATCTCTCTAAAGCATGATCTACAAAGATACAGGTCGTACTTTCTAATGATACCATATCCCACTCTTCCGCATCTTCTGCAACGGTAAGCCCCCTTCCCCTTTTTTCTTTCCATATTCTAACACCTCATTTAACTTTAAACCCGAGAACTTCTTCGGCAAATATTATAGCCTCATCCCTAGTTATTCTGTGTTTGGATCCAATTTTATGCTTCTTTATTCTTCTTCTTTTAACCCTGTATCCCGGTCTTTCGAGAGTGACATAAACGTTCATCCCGTAAATCCCAATCTCAGGATTATATTTCATTCCAGGTATGTCTATATGCTCTTCAATACCAAAACCAAAGTTTCCATTCTTATCGAAAGAGGTTTTAAGTATCTCTCTGCCAACTGCTTGGGATACTCGGTCTAGAATTTCGTAGGCCTTTTTACCTCTAACAGTGACCATACACGCGATCGGCTCGCCTTTATGTATCCCGAAGCTTCTTATGGTTCTTTTAGCCTTCCGTCTTGACGGTTTCTGACCAGTTAGAGTCTCCAGTATCTGTACTGCCTTCTCTAACGGTTCTCCGCTTGCCCCGACACAAATATTAATACATACTGACGCTATTCTAGGCTTTCTCATAGGGTTACTGTTCCAGTCCTTAATCACCTCATCTTTATTGTTCATGTTCAGGCACCGTTAACTTTGATTAGAGGCTTATCTCTTCCAACTACCATAATATAGTCTTTAAGTCCACTATAAATATGACCATCGTGGGAGATCTTCACCAGATCCGACACTTCAACTATTTCTCCAACTGTTCCGGCATTTTTCCCCCTATAAAATATTGCGATATTGCCTTCAACTATTGGGAGATGTTCTATTATCTCCTGGCTTGGAATCTTTATGAGGAGGGAATCTCCTCTTCTTATCTCTTGACCGACATCTAAAAGGATAGATCTTCCGTCATTCGTCCCTAACTGGGTTCTCCCACCTTTAGTGGTTTTTTTAGTGGTCACTTTTACTATTTTCTTATCAGCCTCCTCAGGCGGGATCTCTATGAGTTTCATCCCCTTGTTTGAGGGGACGATCCTATAGTGTTTATTTAACTTTGGTATGGAAATAACGTCCATTGTACCCACTGGAAACTTGTATTCTCTTCTAACAACGCTATCTACCTTTATATATCCGCTGTTCAGGATGAATTTGACCTCTCTCAATGTTTCCCCTAGCTTGAGTATGTCTCTTAGAACTATTCCTAATGGTATACACAAACCCGTCCTATGAGGTCCCGGTAAAGGCTTTATCGCCCATGTATACCTTTTTACAGGTATTGGCCATACTCCCGGGGCTGCAAACCTTTTAAGGTGTTTAGACCCTCCCATATGAACCATATTAGCCTCTCCTCCTTTCTATTATTCTTTCTCTTAGGGGGTCCCCTAGTTTAAGTTCTGTGATCATCACTTTAGAAGGGTGTATTGGTACGTAGATTTCTGTTCCATCGGCTTTTTTCCTGGTAACGTTTTCTATGTATATTCTTACTTTTTTGTAGTCTACTCTAACTACTTTACCTTCGCTCGCCATATAGTCACCTCTAACAATTAGGACTTTGTCCCCTTTTCTTACTGGTAACCTTTTTATGCCATGTTTCTCTCGAAGACCGGGAGACAGGGGGGCGGTTAGGAATTTCCTCCTCTCATGAAGCGGGGCGGTGGCTTCGTATTTCCTCTGTTTGCCGGGCTTAGAAGAGCGGGGTCTCACCATCCTACACCACCATTGAGGCTACCCCTGAAAGAGCTGGGAACCTCTCAACGGCCTCTCTTGCCACCGGTCCTTTGATCTCTGTGCCTCTTGGAGAGTTATCGGGTTTTATTAGAACTGCAGCGTTATCCTCGAACATTATTACTTCGCCGTTCTTCCTTCTAAATGGGGCTCTTTGTCTTATTATGACTGCCCGCTGAACTGTGTGTACAAGGTCTGGTTTTCCTTCCTTGACAGCTACGATAACCAGATCGCCGACGCTAGCTGAGGGGAGCCTATTTTTAGGTCCCTTATACCCTTTAACACCTATTATCTGAAGTACTTTAGCCCCGGAATTATCGCTACATTTTACTCTAGCTCCTACTGGTAGCCCTCTAGCTATTCTCCTCCGAGGACCTACCTTTTTCCTTTTTCTTAGCGCCCTAGCCATACTTGATCACCCTTCCTAAAACTACGTGGCTAACCGTCTTAGCCAGCCTCCTGCATTCTCCTATTTTAACAATATCCCCCTCTCTTATATTTATACAGGCAGGTATATGAGCGTGAATTTTGGATCTTGCTCTCATATACCTTCTATATTTGGGAACATATCTTAGATAGTCTATTTGGACTGTACAAGTACCAGTCATCTTTGTAGAAACTACTTTGCCGGTTCTAACTCTACCTCTAAATTTGATATTGCCATGGTACGGGCAGTTTTTGTCTGTACAGGTGCCTTCAGGCTTCTCTACATCCTTAAATATGTCTTTCACGGCCATATTTTCACCCTGTCTTCAGGTCTCGATACTATCTTATTTCCGTCAACTCGAACCTGCTCGCCGCTTGGAAGCTTGAATTCAAAAGTCCTATATTTTTTCTCTATTTTCTTCAGGTCCTTTCCGGTTCTAATCACTATTAGATTCTTGGTTTCGTCTACAACGGTTCCCTTGATACCTATTTGATATGGATCGGGCGAGTTAACTATTTCAACGTCTAATCCTATTAATTCGTGTTTTAATATGTTTTTTCTTGATATTCTCATCTTAGTCGCCTCCTAGGTTTTATGTACCCCCTCTCTCCCATCACGGTTAAGACTTTTGCTATGGATTTTCTAAGTTCCTTTTCAACTGAAGGGTTATCTAACTGTCCGGAAACGGCTTTTTGAACTCTAACCCTAAACAGCTCCCTTTTGAGCTCCAACAGTTTATCTTCAAGCGATTTCCTATCCATCTCTCTCAGTTCTGATAGTCTAACTAGCGGCAAGCTCCTTCACCCTTTCTTTCAACAACTCTTTCGCTCTATCTTCTCGGACCCTTAACTCATCGGGCTTTCTTATATCTGGTAAAAGGATTCTAACCTTGACACCCATCATTCCCTGTTTTAGAAGGACGTGTTCAACTGCCTCGTTTACATACTGAGTTGTTGTTCCTGTTTTCATCATTACACCATCTCTGAATCTAAGGCTTCTAGCTCTCTCTCCGCCGAATTTGCCACTTATAATTATTTCAACCCCGAGGGCTCCCGCATCCATAACATTTCTCATCGTGAAATACCCGACTCGCCTCGGGTTATAGCCTAAAAGTATTCTTCTTTTTATCTTATTAGCTACGATTCTTGAACTTAAATATGAGTTCTTAACAGGAATGGCTTCCACATAGGGGTTTTCCATCGAGAATCTCTTTGAGATGATTTCAGCGAGTCTTTTAGATGTTCTACCATGCCGTCCAATGACAACCCCAGGTCTTTCTGCAAATACTAGTATCCTTTCTTTAACAGCCGATGATATTACTTCCACATGATCGAATCCGGAGTCCTCCAGTTCTTTCTTTAGAAACTCGTCCAGCTCTGCTTTTTCAAGTTGTTCGGCTACGATCTGTCTATATATCGGCTGTCTTTTCTCATTCATGCGTCCTCTCCTCCAAGACTAGCTCGAAGTGTACAAGTTGTTCAATTTTGGGCGTAGCCCTACCGTAAGCCCGTGGAAAATATCTTCTAAGTTTGGGGCCCTGCTGTGCTGCTAGGTGGACTATGTAGAGAGACTCTATATCCAATCCTTTATCCTCTGCCATGGCTTCACCATGGTCTAGAAGTTCCAAAATCTTGCTAGCGATCTTTTTCGGGTATCTACCAGCAGGCCAACCCTGCAGATCATTCCTATGACCAACGTGTTTCTTATAACGTTTGAAAGGGATAGACCTCCTCCCGTTTACTACATCTCTAAGAAGGTTTCTAGCGTCATCTAATTTCATCCCTTTGACGGCTCTACATACTTCAACAGAATCTTTAAATGAAACTCTCACGTCTCTAAAGCTGACTCTCACTTGGTTCTCTTTAACTTCTTTGTATGAGTATCCAAAGTTTGGCGGCAAAGCTCTTTCCCTCCTTATTTAGCAAAATAATACCTCAGCCACTATTAAAATCTTTGACTAAGGCAACCATTATATAAGATGAGGTGTGTTTAAAATATGGCGGCTGGGGTAGGGCTGGGAGGGTAGCCGCCTCCTACCTCCGGAAGGCTAAAGCCGGGGCCAGTAATCCCCGGGGGCGGTGCCCCGAAGCACGCCACGGGGTTGGAGTGGAACCTGATGAGGCTTCGCCTCAGGGGGCCTGCGGAGGGGGCGTTCCCTTGGAGAAGGGACCCCGACCCCCTTGCCAGCGAAACCGGCCAGGCTCGGAAGAGAGCAGCCGTAAGCTGGACGCTAGGTGCTCCTGAGCAACGAGGCTGAAGAGTCCCCTAACCCACGGGCGTGCCTAGGGTCATCCACCCCGGGGAAGCCCAGCCGCCCATTCCTGTCTATAGGGTTTCACACTGGTAGTTTATTAATCGGTTACCCAAATGAAATTTGTGGAATGGGCCGGGAGGGAGTCGAACCCTCGACCTCTGCCTCGTAAGGGCAGCTTTATGCTGTATGTCATACCGCTAGACTACCGGCCCATAGCGCCGGGGGTGGGATTCGAACCCACGCGCCCCATGGGGGCACAGGCTTAGCAGGCTTAGGCACACATCTGCCTCCTACCGGATTCTCCGGCGTTTGCCTCTAGAGTACCCCGGCAATAAGGTTAAGTGCTGAAGACTAATTTAAGCTTTATACTTTGGTTTTAAGTAATATGTTTGGGGCTTCAGCTCTTTAGTCTATTTTTCCAAATCAGATAATATGTTATCCAGGAGCTCGATCAGCTTACTCAGGTTTTCTATGATATTTTCTTTCGCCGTCTGTATAAGGCTTGCTCCGCATTCCGGACATATAAAATTTTGAGCCATAGCGTCTGAGATGGGCATTCTAGCGTGCGTTGGTTCATTGGCGCATTCATATATGATCTCTGAAGTTTCGTATTCCAGCCTTTTCTGCAGGTTTTGTCTCATCATTCTTACCCGTCTCTTGACGAGTTTTAGTATTCCCTCTTTGTTAAGTGTCCAGTAGACCTCATGGTTTCTGTCGGATTCTGCATTAGTCACTTTTCTGTAGCGCATTATATTTTCGTATTGAAGCTTGAATAGAATTCTCCTCGCGGACGCCGGTTCTACCCCCAAATCCTCAACTATTCTACTCTCGAGAACCTCGTTGTTTTCTGAGAATGTTTTCTCAAACTTGTCCGCGATGTCCTCGTCGATGCCAATACTGATAAGTGCAAGTGCGAGAAGTTCAGCTATCTTCCTCATAAACTCATCATTTATAGGCTTCCCTTTCTTTAAATTTTTGACTGTGACTTCTTCCCTTTTTTCTTTAGTTTTATAACCTCACCGAGAGTTAGGCTTGTGTCTAACGACTGGGGAGTAGCCGATACGACTGTCTCCTCTGTTTTTTCAAGAATTCTTATACCTAGAAGTCTCTCAAACTTTTTGGCAAGAGCAATGTCTGGTTTTATTCTTTCGAGTTCTATGTTTTCTAAGTGAGATCTTTTAATCCCTAGTTTGGTCGCAAGGACCTCTCTCTTTAACTTAAGCCTCTCTCGTGCATTCTTAATAATCTTCCCATATCCGTAAACAAGTGCATAATCCTCTTCTTCGGGCTTACGCTTTTTGACTGTAGGCTTAGGCTTATGCATTTTTACTGTTGCCTTTCTCCGGAATCTTTTGGGGGAGCATCTTCTACATACGGGTATTGTTCTCCCACCTATCGTGACCCAGATTGGATCATCTATCATCCTTCCACAGATCTCGCATCTGAGGACTAATTTAATGCACCATTTTGGAGTGTATTCCTAAATTTTATAACACTTTCAGTCTAATCCCTAGTGAATGCTAGGTAGAAAGATGAGTCCTAGAGCCCTTGCTAGAACCTTGAAGAGGATGGGTATAACGGTTGAGGAGATTCCAGATGCAACAGAAGTTACTATAAGGACGGGCACGGAAATTATTGTTATCGAGGAACCTAAGATACAAGTTATGAAGATGCAGGGAGAGGAGATATTCCAGATAACGGGGAAGACTGTTAGAAAACCATTATTAGTAGAGGAAAGAATTGAGATCCCTGAAGAAGATGTAAAGCTTGTGGCAGAACAGGTTGGATGCAGCCTAGAGGAGGCGGAGAAGGCACTTATAGAAAGTAAGGGTGATATAGCAGAAGCTATAATAAGGCTGAGGGCTGAGAGAAAATGAAGCTCCTGTGGGCTCCTTGGAGACACGAATATGTTAAAAAAGCTGCTAAAGAGGAAGACTGTTTCTTCTGTGTACTGGCTGGAAAAAAGGAGGGGTTAGATTCGTTAATACTTGCGAAAGGGAAATACTGTTTCACTGTAATGAACAAATATCCATATAACCCTGGCCACTTGTTAATAGCACCCTATAAACATACTAGTAGCATTCACGAGTTAGATTCTCGAACTTGGGAAGAGATCAGGATGATGTTAATAAAGTGTATTGAATCTTTAAATTCCACCCTAAAACCGGACGGCTTTAATATAGGTATAAATATAGGTAGAGCCGCTGGTGCAGGGGTGATAGGCCACATACATTTACATGTTGTACCAAGATGGAACGGTGACACAAACTTCATGTCCACCCTCGCCGATACTAAAGTTATATCCGCCAGTCTAGCAAGTATATATAAATTGTTATCCAAAAAAATGAGGGAGAGAAGATAACCTTAATTAATAGATTCATGTTTCTCTTAAGTGGGGGCATGGGGTAGCCTGGTCTAGCCTTCAAGGTTCGGGTGCATAGCAGAGAAACCTTGAGACCTGGGGCCCTGCAGGAATTCAAATCCCAGTGCCCCCATTACAAATTCGTAGCTTGGACCTTTGCAAGTAATGTACCATCAAGCGAGTACAGATGAATTAAAGACTCTTTAATAACGCCCCGCCTGATGATAGGACATGTTGGTAAACGTTCCCCAATGCGTTTCTCGTTGACTGGAAAACCGGTAATATAAGGATTAAAAGCTGGCATAACAACCAGTTTAGCTTCATCTACGCCGTGAAGATTTTTATGGCTAAATACTTTGTTTTTGTCTATCTTCATTTTTAGCCACACTTTTACTGTGTGATCTATTACCACTGATAGCTTATAGGCTGGGTGAATGTGTCCTATTACGAAGGCACTTGCTTTGTCTAGGAGGGACGAAGGATTTGCATGGCCATGCAAAAATGCGTAATCTCCGATTAACATGCCACTACTTCCTATAATAGAAGCGTGTTGGCCTGCTATTTTCTCTATACCAGCGTCATGGTTTCCTTTTATAATAGTAACGTCTGCGAGTTTAGATAGCGCCCTTATAAAATCCTGCAGCGTGTCTCTATATCTACCCCGTAGTGGGAGGATGTCGTGTTTTACGTCCCCAAGTATTAGTAACCTCTTGAAATTCTCTCTTGCAACGAGTAAAAGTAGGCTATCGTATAGTCTTTGTGCTTCTGAGACCAGATTACGATAGGGATTCCCTGGATAATTCATTGAGACGCCAAGGTGGATGTCGGCAACGACTAAAGTTTTACACTTTTCATATTGGAATGTAAATGCTGGTTCTCCCCAGATAGGCTTCACTATCATTATAAATCCACTAAGAGAATATAAACAATCAATGAATCGCATGGAAATCCGTGAATCTGACAACGTCGAAGCCGAGAATCTTGTGAAAGATGGCAGAGTTAAAAAGTATATCTTCAACGATGTTGTTCTGTGGGTTGTCGTAGGAAAAGAAAGGGACTACTTGGTTCTCCCAAATATTTACTGTAGCTGTGAGGACTTTTACGTCAGAGTTGTCTCACGGATGGAAAAGAAATATTGCATCCATTTGATTGCTCAGAAGATAGCTGAGGAGAGTAAAGAGTATGATATATATAGTTTAGATAGGAGAGAACTTAGAAAGATTATTGGCTACCTCCTCTCCTAGCCTTCCACCTTATATACTTTAAATCTAACCTCACTCCTCTTTTCTATCCTCTGAATCTTGCCATCTCTAAGCCAAGCTATCCTATCGCTGACAGCAAGCATTTTTATATCATGAGTCGCCGTGATTATTGTCACTTCTCTTTCCTCGTTAAGTTCCTTTAGAAGTTTAATTATCTCCATCCCTGTTTCAAGGTCTAGATTTCCAGTAGGCTCGTCAGCTAAAACTATTGCAGGATTATTGGCCAAAGCCCTAGCAATAGCCACCCTCTGCTGTTGCCCTCCTGAAAGTTCGTATGGTTTATGATCTTTGAACTTAAGTAGTCCCACCCTATCTAAAAGTTCAAGTGCCCTCCTCCTTCTCTCCTCGGCTTCCACTCCAGCGAAGATCATTGGAAGTACCACGTTCTCATATGCTGTCATTACTGGTATAAGATTAAATGTTTGAAAGATGTATCCTATTTTCCTTGCCCGAAGCCAAGCAAGCTCGTAAGCATCTAGCTGGGCAATGTCAACCTCGTCTATAAACACCTTGCCGGCCGTAGGCCTGTCGAGCCCTCCTATCATGTTAAACAGGGTTGTTTTGCCCGAGCCGCTAGGCCCCATTATGCTAAGGTATTCTCCACGGTATATTTTCATATTAATACCATCTAAGGCTTTAACGATGGTGTTTCCCATCTTGTAATATTTCTTTAACCCTTCAACTTCAACTGTATATGCATAACTTGCCTCCCCGCCCATCTGGATCACCTAGGCTACAGATCTTAAGGCTTCAGCTGGCTGAAGTTTAGCAGCCCGGTACGCAGGGTATGATGACATTACAACTGAGAGTACCGTTGAAATTAAGATTGAACTTAACAGGGCTTTCAGGAATTCGATGCCTGGTATTGCAAAGAAGCTGGATATTCCTATCGTAGATGCATTTAAAACGATTGCCGCAATTATACCTACTATGAACCCGACTACCCCCCCTATAGCGCCGATGAATGCATTCTCAAGTATAAACATCTCCAGAATATGCTTATCCATAGCCCCTAAGCATTTTAAAGTACCTATTTCACGGACTCTTTCGGCAACTGCCATTAATACTGAGTTGGTTATGCCGGTTGCTGAAACAAGAAATGCTAGAAATAGCATCCACCAGTAATATTCTGATATGACTTGCTGGGCGCCCAGAGTATATTTCAACGCGGATGCTGTTAACATTAAGGTGGTGTAAAATGCTATTGAAAGGACGATACCGCTCATGGTTAAGAGAGCCCTTGTTAACCTTTTCATGATGTTTTCTATTACAAGCTTAAGTGTTTCACTAAGGGGGAAGTAGATCTTACCCTCTGTAATAATTTGTTTTTTCATATGCTCTCTACTATCTTTCAGAGGGTTCTTATGAAAAATTTTTCTTAGGAACATCGACTATTACTAATAAATTTTATAAAGGATATTCGACGGCTAGTTTAAGAGTGGTATGGAAATTAAGGAGCAACATGGTCGGATAATACGTGAAATGGTTGCAAAAAAGATAGCGGGCGATATACTTTTCTCACAAAACATAGGTCTAGCTATGCGAAAGTGGAGAGAGTTTTTTGGAATAAAACAAAGTCAACTCGCTTCTCTATTAAACGTCTCACCCTCCGTGATTTCTGACTATGAATCCGGGAGGAGAAAAAGTCCGGGCTCTCTAGTGTTAAGAAGGTTCATTGAAACTCTTATAAAGGTGGACGAAGATAGAGGTGGAAATACGATAGCACTTCTATCAAAGACGACAGGTTTGAGTTCGACCCTTATAGGGATAGTAGACATTAAGGAATTTGCAACTCCTATGTCAGTGGAGGAGCTCATTGATAGGGTTAAGGGTGAAGTGCTATTCGGAACCGAGTATCTGAATGAATTTATGTATGGGTATACGATAATAGATAGCATAGAAGCGATAAAGAGGCTTGCAGGTTTTAACGACTTTATGCAACTCTTTGGGATGACGACGGAGAGGGCTTTAATATTTACAAGAGTTACAACAGGTAGGTCGCCGATGATTGCTTTAAAAATTGTAAACATCAAACCCTGCGCTGTGGTTATACATGGTACGGAAACTGCTGACGAGCTAGCTATAGAGCTTGCTAAAATAATGAAAATTCCATTTATATTGTCCAAAGCAGAAAGTGTCGAAGAGATCATTAACAGAATGAGGGGTCTGGCAGGCTAGACGAATAGCGAAATATTTTTATTTAAATAGCTAGAATAATAGTGACTTCGAATCGAACATAACCATGGTTATGATCTCACCAATAATTATATCGATAGTAGACTATTACACCTATTCCAAAAGGAGATGGTGACAAAACATGAGACCATCTAAGCCTGTAGGGATAGTGGGCTGGGGAGTATACATACCAAGGTACAGACTCAAAGCTGAGGAAATAGCTAGGGTCTGGAATGGTGGAATTAACAACATGGCTAGGGCCCTGAGAATTGAGATGAAGTCTGTACCATCTTATGATGAGGATATGATTACCATTGCCGTCGAAGCAGCAACAAACGCCATAAAGAGGTCTAAACTTTCCCCTGATAGGATTGGCTGCATTTTCGTAGGCAGTGAATCGAAGCCTTACGCGGTGAAACCTGGGAGCACAATAGTAGCCGAGGTTGTTGGGGCAACGCCTCAAGTCTTAGCGGCTGATTACGAGTTCGCATGCAAGGCTGGAACTGAGGCCTTACAGACAACAATAGGGTTGGTATCGTCAGGAATGGTGGAATATGGCATGGCTATAGGCTCAGATACCGCGCAAGGCGAGCCTGGGGATGATTTAGACTATACCGCTTCTGCTGGTGGGGCGGCTTATATCGTCGGCTCGAACAAGAGCGAATTTGCCGCTGAAATCGTAGAAACTTATTCCTATGTTACAGACACCATAGACTTTTGGAGAAGAGCCGAGCAACCTTATCCGTCTCATGGACGCACATTTACTAAAGACCCTGCATACATGAGGCATATAATACAGGCAAGCAGGGGCTTGATGAAGGCGATGGGCACCAAACCTGAAGATTATGATTATGCTGTTTTCCATCAGCCAAACGGAAAGTTCCCTGTCAAAGTCGCATGTAAGTTGGGATTTAGTATAGCCCAAGTTAAGGAGTCTATTATCGTAGATAGAATTGGAAACACATATAGTGGATCTGCTTTACTCGGCTTGGCTAGGATATTGGATATTGCTAAACCGGGAGATAAGATATTATTCTGCTCTTTCGGATCGGGGGCTGGAAGCGACGCGATACATATTGAAGTAAAAGATGGGATAGAAGAGAAGAAAAATCTAGCCCCTAAAGTAGATGACTACATTGACGATTTTGTTGCGGTTGATTACACGACATACCTGAAATATAGGGGTATGATCAGGTTCAATGAAAGGTGAATCGTATGGTTAGCGTTTACATCACAGGAGTTGGGATGACAAAAATAGACAAACACTGGGATACAACCGTATCAGAACTCGCATCAGAAGCGTTAAGGATAGCGCTAAATGAAGCCGGAATGGAGAGTGTTGACGCTGTCTTCGTTGGTAACATGTTATCGGGAATAGTAAATAGCCAGGAAAACCTTGCTTCATTAGTAGTAAGTTATGCAGGCCTTTACGGTACGCCGGCTTTTAAGGTTGAGGCTGCTTGCGCTTCAGGAGCTGCAGCTATAGCGTCGGCATTTATATCTTTGAAATCTGGGATGTTCAAGGACGTTGCCGTTGTTGGAGTTGAAAAGATGAGTGATGAGACTTCGGTTGAAGGGATCACAAGGGCTCTAGCTACGGCTGCAGACTCTGAATACGAGCTTTACCATGGAGTCTCATTTACTGCTTTGAACGCTTTGATCATGCAAAGATATAGTTATGAGTTCAACGTTAAACCTGAAGATTACGGGCTCTGGAGCATCCAGATGCATAAAAATGCTACCATGAACCCATATGCACAGTTAAGATTCGAGATAACAATGGAGAAGTATCTATCATCTCAGTGGATTTCAAAGCCTATAAGGTTCATGGATTGTTCTCCGGTAGGAGATGGGGCTGCAGCATTGATTCTCAGCAGTAAAAAGCCCAAAGATAGCCCAATTGAAATTGCCGGAGTAGGTATGGCTACAGATAAATTTCAAAGCTTTCTGAGAGAAGACTTGTTAACATTAGCAGCTGCCAAAATAGCGGCAAAGAGAGCATACAACATGGCAAACATTAGGCCTGAAGACATAGATATGGTAGAGGTTCATGATGCATTCACGATAATGGGAGTACTCTCATTGGAGGCGCTAGGGCTGGCCGAGAGGGGTGAGGGTATAGAACTCCTGAAGAACGGGGATATCAAACCGGATGGAACAATCCCTACGAATCTTGCAGGTGGTTTAAAGGCCAGAGGGCACCCTGTCGGAGCAACAGGGGTGTATCAGGTTGCAGAATTATCGTTACAATTGCGGGGCACACCTGTCGGCGTTAAACTTGATAATCCAAACATTGGTGTAGCATTGAACCTTGGAGGGCTAGCTTCGAATTGTTATGTAACAGTATTGAAAGGTGAGTAAAGTGAGTGTCCCAAAGTATTGGAGGATCATCCCCCATTACTACAGGTTGGAAGGAACTATCTGTAAAAACTGTGGCTATAAAACCCCCCTTATAAGGAAAATATGTCCTAATTGCGGGTCAGACGATGTTGAACGAGTTAGACTCCCGAGAGAAGGTGAGGTGTATAGTTACACGGTGGTCTACTCTCCACCGGAGGGATTTGAAAGGCACAATCCTTACGTAATCGGTTTAATCAAGCTGAAGGACGGGACGAAAATTTTAGGGCAAATAGTCGATGTGGACCCGGAAGAGGTAAAAATAGGATTAAAAGTCAGAATGACATTTAGAAGAATCTCAGTAGACGGGAAAAGTGGTATTATCCAATACGGCTATAAGTTTAAGCCTGTAAAGTGATGGTTTCAACCACATCCATCAGCCGTTTTTAGAGGTCTCATTGTTTTATTTTTAGAGTGTTGGGTATTATCTTGATGCTGTCCTACAAGGGCTATGTAAAAAGCCGACTGGAAGCGTTAGGAATAAAAGACTACGATAGGGTCAAGATTGTAAAGGATAATGCGGTCTTCGAAGGTCTACTCGTCCCTAGACCTAAGCTTCTAGACGATAAGCACATTATTCTGAAACTCGACAACGGCTATAATGTAGGTGTAAAAATAGACGATGAAACCACCATTCAAATACTAAGCCGTGGTAAACAGCCTGTTAAACATAGAAAGCTTGAGAAAGAAGCATCTTCAAAAGAACGGATATCTATCGTGTTTACAGGTGGAACTATAGCGTCTAAGGTAGATTACGAAACCGGAGCTGTTAGACCTTACGAGTCTCCCGAGGAACTCGAGTCTCTAATACCAGAGCTGAGAGAAATATCAGATATCGAATATTATACCGCAATGAGCATTTTCAGTGAAGATATGACGCCTGCCGACTGGATTAAGATTGCAGAAATCACAGCTAAACTCATAAATTCCGGGTCAAAAGGAGTCATAATAGGACATGGGACAGATACTATGCATTATACAGCGGCGGCGTTATCCTTCATGTTAAGAAACCAGACCGCTCCCGTAGTACTGGTCGGAGCTCAAAGATCAATAGACAGGGGATCTAGCGATGCTGTTTTAAACCTGATAGCATCGGCTATGGTTGCAGCAAGGTCGGACATCGCTGAAACTGTCGTAGTCATGCATGCAACACCAGAGGATGAATATTGCCATGTGATCAGAGGAGTAAGGGCGAGAAAAATGCATACATCCAGAAGAGACGCCTTTCTTTCGGTGAATGATAAGCCGATAGCTATAGTTACGAAAAAGGAGATTAAATATCTAACAAACGACTATAATAGAAGGAGGGATGGAAAAATATCATTGGATACAAGGATAGAGCCAAAAGTCGGGCTCATCTATTCATGGCCTTCAATGGAGTCGAAGATCATCGACGCATATATAAATATGGGGTATAAAGGCTTAGTAATAGCTGGAACGGGGCTTGGACACATCCCCAACCGGATAATACCTAAAGTGGAGGAGGCTGTATCATCAGGAGTAGTTGTTGTCATCGCTTCCCAATGCATATTCGGAAGGGTAAACATGAAGGTATACAGCACAGGGAGAAGGCTCTTAGCCGCGGGCGCCATACCAGCTTATGATATGCACCCTGAAACCGCCCTCGTAAAATTGATGTATGTTTTGGGGCATACAGCTGATTTAGACGAGATCAGGAGGCTGATGGCCCAGAACATGGTTGGCGAGATAAGAGAGTGTACAAGCATGGAAGTTTATCCCCCGGGGTGTCAGAGATGAATTATGAGGAACTAGGCTTAACTGTCGGCATAGAGATCCACCAAAGGCTGAATACGAAGAAGCTTTTCTGCAACTGTCCTTCAATTCTTAGAAGAGATAAGCCCCAATATACTGTGAAGAGGAGGCTAAGAGTCTCCACGAGCGAACTTGGAGAAATCGATCCTGCCGCAGAATTTGAAAAGCTTAGAAATAGAGTATTTGTGTATCAAGGCTACTACGACACAACATGTGAGGTTGAAATAGATGAATCACCACCACTAGACATGAATAAAGAGGCTCTAAGAGTGGCAATACAGGTCGCATTAATGCTTAATATGAGCGTAGTCGACGAAATACACACCATGCGCAAGGTTGTTATAGATGGAAGTAATACAACTGGTTTTCAAAGAACTGCCCTCATCGCAATAGGAAATAAGAATTCACTGATAAAGACGAAGTGGGGGGATGTAAGGATAAGCACTTTATGCCTCGAAGAAGAGTCTGCTTACATAGTGGAGAGCACTCCAGGGATGGCGGTGTATAAGATAGACAGGTTGGGAATACCATTAATAGAGATAGCTACTGCTCCCGATATACATCATCCAGACCAGTGCCGAGATGTGGCATTTAAACTTGGGAGGCTATTAAGAGCCACCGGGAAGGTTCAGAGGGGAATCGGAACTATAAGGCAGGACATTAACATAAGCATCAAGGGAGGAGCGAGGCAGGAGATAAAGGGGGTTCAGGAACTAGGTTTGCTTCCCTTAATCATAAAGAGAGAGATAGAAAGGCAGTTAAACCTACTCAAAATAAGAGATGAGCTTAACAGGAGACCGAACTTAAGGGAATTTAACACTTACTATACAGATGTAACTAACATGTTTAGGGATTCTAAGTCTAAAATAGTTCGTAGAAGCCTAAAGAGGGGGCTTAAAGCCTACTGTATTCCTACTCCAGGCTTTAAAGGAATTTTTTCATGGGAATTGCAGCCTGGCAGGAGGTTCGGCACGGAGATAGCGGACATAGTTAGAACGGTAGGTGTAAAAGGAATAATACATTCTGATGAGCTGCCGGGATACGGGATAAGCAACGATGATGTTAGGCTAATAGGGGAACAGGTGGGGGTATCTCTAGATGAAGATGCATTCATACTAATCTTTATGGAGGAGGAGAAAGCTGATCGTGTTTTTAAACTGGTTCGGGAAAGGCTGGAGTATGCCTTTAAGGGCGTTCCTTCAGAGACCAGGCAGGCTCTCCCTGATGGAAATACAAAGTATATGAGACCTATCCCGGG
>JAOZGB010000004.1 GCA_027491935.1 Thermoproteota archaeon
GGTTCTTATCTCTTGTTTTGTGAAACAGAAGTCTCCCAGTAGGAATTCTTCAATTAGCTTTATGGTTTCTTTTCTAGCCGCTTCGAGGCATGCGTTGCATATCCAAGTTACAGTTTTCAACTTGTCACCCCCGCATTTCGGACATTTAGGGGGAGCACTACCTTTCCCTTTCATGCCGCACCTCCGGCAAACCCAGTAGTCATGCTGGTATTTGCAAGGGAGATGCAGCTTGTCTGCGTCTATGTCGAAAAGCAGCTCCATTCCAAGCCAGCCCTCCATCCTCTCCGGCTTTTCATATTTGGAGGCGGAGTAGTACGCATGAGCGGGAACATCATTTACAAGCCTATTTCGAAGCTCTTCTTGGCTGTGGAAGCTGAGGTATCGGGATACTTTCCCGTTGAAATGCATTAGCATAATCTCTCTTCTCGCTATGTCATCCACTGAGATTATCATCTTCCTCCTTCTGTAGTAGTCTCTAAATGCTTTTACAACAAAGCCCGTCTGATTTTTCCTGCTCATCTCTTTCTACCGTATTGTAATGGGTTTCGGATGTCCCCGCATGTCTCATCCTTCTTACAGATACCAAGCTCCTCCAATCTTGCACATGAAGGCGGCAGATAGCCTTTCCTTTTTATATAGGTTATCTGGTACGTTGATATTTTTTCATCGTAGTCCGGGGATTGCTTGAATACTTCTAGCGTCTCCTTGACGGTCTTGCCCCTGTTTAGAAGGTATGCCGCCAGGATAAACCTTGATATATGTGTTAGGCCCCGGTCCACCTCCCGGATCAGCCACCTCATACATGGAGGGTCCTTCCCTGTCCTTGGTTTCACCCTATGTTTAACTCCCCTCAGGTATGCATTCTTTATCCTCCCTGCGACTTCAAGAATGTTGGCTGGTACACTAGCAGGAGGTCTGCTTGCCGCCTCTAAAATGTGGTTTTTTACCTTAGCTTTTAGGAGCCTTATATACTCCTTAACGGTTACATGGACGTGTCCATCCGTTATTTTCCTATTGGATGGATCCCACTGCTCAGATATTGGGCCAATCCCGAGGCAGGATGCAAGTTTTATGTAGCTTACGAGATCTATGACCACTGATTTTATATCTCTGCCGATTACTATGGCTTCAACGCCGAATTCCTCCTTCCCTATTTCAACCAGGGCTTTTAGGTCATCTGCTGACCATCTTGAGGCTATTTTCTCCGCTTCTCTTACTGCATACTTGTATGTTAGGCTCCTCACGTTTATTGTGGAAAGTATTATGTTTGCGATTGGATAGGAGAGTATTTCTAGCCAAGGGCCTGGGCTTCCAGGCTTGATCGATGGTTTGATGGCGGACATTATTTTCTCTTCAGCTAGCAATATGGCAGGCAACAGTTGAGGCTTTCCTAAATCTTCTATGCTCTTAACTTTGAGAGAAACCAGTTTTCTAGCTTTTTGGGAGAATGGAAATTTTAGGCAGTATTCTAGGGTGAGGTTGTCCAAGAATATTTTTTACCTCTTCTCAACTATTGGCGCTAGATAGTAGGTTAAGGTCGCTCCTTCTATCATTGGATAGTCCAGGATTAACGGTTTATCAGCGGCAAATTTTAGTCCTGCTATGTCTGAGATCTTACACCCAACCATCATTTTTCCAAGCAGCGGGAGAGAGTACATGCTTTCGGTTCTTGATTCAACGTTTAATTCTAATAGAACCGGGTCGCCACGGCTGAAGGTGTTAGTATAGCTGCCTGTTTCCGTTTTTGCTGTTATAGAGAGTTTGTCCTCCTCTGCGATGAACCGTGCTTCGCTGGACACTGATGAGAGAAATTTGATGGCATGTTCAAACTCTGAACTAATCAGCTTTGCGTCGGCTGTAAAGACCTCTTTAGGCTCCTGCGGGATTGGCGGAGGTTCTATTGTGGAAAAGGTCATTGTTCTAGTCGTTACACCTTTTAGGATGAGAGTTATAGAGGATGTGTCTTCTGGTATTTGAATTTCAAGCCGGTCTCCGGATCTTAGTGCTCTGAACGCCTTATTAATATCTTTGAAGTTTAGGCCTACCGTTATTTCTTTATCACAGTCAAACATTGAGAAATAGACCGAAGGCAAGCTGAACTTTATCATCGCACTTTTAGTATAATCTAGTGCTTTAAGTTCTAGTTTTTCCGGAGTAAGTACCAACGGCGCCTCTTCTGTGATCTCCGAAACCGCCTTAATGAGTTTCCTCAACGCTTCAGCTTCCTCAACTTCAGCCCTAAACACTCACATCACCATAAGTTTTCTAATCCTCCTAACTTCCTTTCTAATTCTCTGGCCTTCAAATAAATAGTTAACTCAAGTCCGTCTAGGTTTACAATCTGCTCTTCAATCAACTCAACATTCGACTCTGAGGCGGCGTTAACAAGGCCCATTACCATTACGGGCTTCTTAACCTCGTATCTTGAAGGCTCTTCCGTATACACTCTTGCAACGCCTGTATCGTCCTGGACAAGTATGTAGTTTACACCCCGACCTACAACTATTCCAACTATGGTAACCTTCTGATCTGACGGGGTAATCTCAGAGATTCTTTTTTCGATGCTCGCAATGTATCCTTTACTCAAGAATACTCCCTCCATGTATAGCCGCATCTTACACATTTGTAGAAGCGTGTTTCGGGTTCATCTCCGCCTCTTGTTTGCATAAACCAGTAGTAAGCCTCGTTATATCCGCATTTCGGACATTCTATGTTTGTCTTCGGGTAGATTTCAAATTTAACCTGCTCGTCTATGATTGTGATCTTATCCTCCTTATTAATCATTTTAAGTTCAACAAGGCTTCCGCCAGGGTCGTCGGTGAAATATCCACAGCTACATTTCCATAGTTTCTTACCTGCCTTTTTAGAGGGTGTCATTAAAGCCCCGCACTTTGGACAGAACAATGAGTTCACCAATTAATGGCAACGTCTCTTCACCCTTTTATTTTTTACTAGTCTATTGAACATTAGACCTAATTGAAGAAGGGCATAAAAATATTAGCCGTCGACGACTGTAAAAGTTCAAAAAGTATGGAAAAAGTGCCGATAGTTGGTGTTATCTTTAGAGGAAATGTTCTCATAGAGGATGCTATAAAGGGATGGTTGACAAGAGACGGGGATGATTCCACGGACGCTATTATAAGACTTTACAACTCTTCGCCCCATATGAATCAGATTCGGCTTCTTATGCTTCATGGCACAGTGATGGCGGGCTTTAACATAGTAGATATGAAAGCCCTATACGAAACGCTGTGTAAACCCGTTATAGCTGTAATTGAGAGAAGACCTGATTTTTACAGGGTTAGTCGTGCTCTTAGAAATCTACCAGATTACGATAAAAGAATTAGAATAGTAGAGAAAAACGGGGAGTTTGAGGAGTTTAAAACCATGCATGGCAGCGTCTATGCCAACTATATAGGCTTAGACAAGGAGGCAGTGCAAGAAACTATTTGGGCCTTAGCAAAATACTCTAAGCTTCCAGAACCCCTTAGAGTAGCTCATATACTATCTAGGCTCCTTTAGGTCTTCTTTCAACCTTTCAAATTCGTTTATAAGATCGTCTATTCCCTTAATTAGGAGATCAACTGGGTCCCCCTTCTTCGCTCTAACTATAAGCTTTCCCTTTTCATGTAGAGGGTGGGGGACGTCGTAGCCGGCTATCTCAACTTCGTCATATTCTAAGAGCTTGGTGGAAATCAGGTTTAGAATCGTATGTGTTTCCCCTTCAACTTCAACTTCTAATAAATCCCCCTCTTTTCTCACAACCGAAACTTTCAGTCTAATCACCCTTTAAACTTTATCCTAGCGCTTTTCGCGGAGAGTATATAACGGTTACCGGAACTTCTATTTATTATACCCTCAGCTATCAGCTCTTCTATGTACGTGTAAGCTTGAGGGATGGGTATCTCCAGCTGCATCGCGATTTTATCAAGCTCAAACGGTCTATCCGGATATTTTTCGAAGAGTAGTCTAAGTAAACTTCTGTATTCAGCTCCCGCTTTCTGGACGATCTTGGAGTACCATTCCTTCTCTCTTAAGTAGTCTTTTAAGATTCTTGTATCAACTGTTTTAACACCTGATACGGCGGCCATATCAAGAAGTTTGCCTAGTAACTTTAACAGGTTCTGTGGCACTCCATCCACATATTTGTTACACTCGAGGATGCATTCCTCGGTGAAGGGGTATGTTTTGCTTGGGCTTTTCCTTGTTCTATATATTGCAAGCCTTTTAATAATGAGTGAAAGGGCTTCTTGATCACTCAACGGTGGGATAATTATTTTTTCATGGACCCTAGATATAAGAGCTGGGAATTGCGATTCTACTTCTTTATGGGATTCTGGGCTAAAGGTTAGGGCGACAATTATCCCTTCTGGCATTGAAGACACTACTTGCCTTATCATCTCATAGAAGTAGAAAGTCCAGTACCTGTCAACGAAGTAAATATTGTACACATCATCGATAAGCAACGCGCAGGGTCTGCTACCCTTAAGGTTGCTAAGTATTAGGTCTCCAACTTCGGAAGGTGTCGACTTCCCAATTTGGAACCTCTTCTGGTATACTTGAGTAACAGGGATGTTTAAGGCTTTAAAGATTTTTGTCTTCATAGACCTTGCCATAGCTAGCACCCTGTTCACAACGGTTGTGATGATCTCCGGGCCTGTCGCCACGTTTACGCTTATGTATATCGGTAAACCCCCGTACCTGGAAATTTTATCCTGCAAGTATCTAAGCCGCATTGTTCTGCCTGAGCCTGGCGGTCCTACAATATTAATGAAACTGCAGCCTTCACCTGTCACTGTCTCTGTTATAAGCGGATCTACCGGGGTATCACAGGTTTGATGAACGAATAGTTCTGCTGCTGTAGATGGTTCCAAGATTATTTCCGATGTAAATGGGTTGCCTCTTAAACCGAAGAGCTTTATGTAAGTTGATGGAAATACCGACATGATGCACCACTACTAGCTCTTGAAGCTTAACATTATAGTATACAAACAAAATAAATAGGTTTAGGCACATGCTGTCTTATTCAAGGTTAGAAAACGTAGTTAGACTTGCATTTAAGGTTGAAAGGATAAGGAATGTAGGTATAATAGCCCACGTAGACCACGGTAAAACCACTTTAACTGATAGGCTCCTTGAAGGCTCAGGTATTATTTCCGAAAAAACTGCGGGGAGGGCATTGGTACTGGACTATGAGAATGTCGAAAAAGAGAGGAGGATGACTGTCAAAGCGGCTGTGGCTACGGTCCCATGCAGATTTAACGGCGAAGACTTCATCCTAAATCTTGTAGACACACCAGGCCACATAGATTTTAGTGGACATGTTGCTAGGTCGATGCGAGCTATCGATGGTGCAATATGCGTGGTGGATGTGGTGGAGGGGGTTATGGCCCAGACTCAGCTAGTTACCATGCAAGCTTTGAAAGAGATAGTGAAACCAGTTCTCTTCATAAACAAGGTAGATAGACTGATAAAGGAGCTTAGACTTGACATAGAAGATATAAGGGAGAGAATCAGGGGGATAATTGAATCGTATAACGCGGTCCTGGAGAGGTACTCTAGAAAAACTCCTTTATCCGGCTGGAGGGTCTCATTTGAAAATGGAAGTGTAGCTATCGGATCGGCGTTACACGGTTGGGCTCTCACCATAGAAAACCTTAGAAACGGGTTAAAATTCAAGGATGTTGTTTCTAACTATGAGAAAGATAGGGTAGAACTACTGAAAGCCGAAGCTCCGATACACCGAGCCGTCTGGCATATGATTTTAAAGCATATTCCTCATCCGGAAGATGCGCAGGCCTTAAGAATCCCGTACATATGGCATGGAAACATCGAATCACCGGTTGGTTTAGCCTTAAAGTCGTGCTCATCTAAGGGGCCGGTAGTTTCTAATGTAATCAATGCAACACTTGACGAGAGAGGTAAGGTAATATATTATGTCAGAGTATTTTCAGGAAAATTGAGAGCGGGAGATGAGCTTTACGCTGTAAATCGAAAAGTTAACCTAAGAATAGGGCGTCTATCCATTGTTATAGGTAACAGGTTTTATAGTGTTAAAGAGCTCCCAGCCGGGAACATCGCAGCAGCGACTTTAACTGGCAGAGTCAAAGTAGGGGAAACTCTAACTACTAAATTTAAAGAGCTAATGCAACCATTTGAAGAGTTTCCCTACCTCGCTGAACCTGTAGTAGCAGTATCTGTTGAACCTGAAAGAATGAGGGATATACATAGACTTGAAGAGCTTCTAGTTCAGATAGCTTCAATCGAACCAGGGATATGGTACAAAATAGATAGAGAGACAGGGCAGATAGTACTTGCAGGAACTGGGGAGTTGCAATTGGAGATAGCAGCGTGGAGGCTAAGGGAGAACGGACTTGAAGTTTTATTTGAAAAGCCTGAAGTAGTGTACAAGGAGGCCTTAAGACGCGATTTAACAGTAGACGTTGAAAGCCCGAATGGGGCCAATCAGCTCAAATTCGAGCTTTTACGCTGGAAGAATGACAAAATAACACTTGAGGAAGTTTCTAAAAACATTAGGAAAATCTACGGGACACCAGTTGATATATGGTTTATCGACAACACCAATATGAATTATATTGCAAACATATTGGTCGAAAACAAGGTTTTAGAGGCTGAGAGGAAAGGCATAATTGAGGGGTTAAAATCTGCGTTAAGGAACGGCTACTTGATAAAAGAACAGGTGAGGGGATGTGGAATCATTATCGTCGAGGCACACTTATCTCCTAATCCGAAGTTAAGAGGTTACCAGCAGATGTTCCTCGCAGCTTACTCCTGTATGAGAAAAGCTGGAGAAAAATCCGCTCTTACGATTGTAGAACCACTGTACTCTGTAGAAGTAATGGTTGAATACGGTTTAGAAAACGTAGTACTCTCACATCTCAAAAGAAGAGGTTTTAGACTGGGTCAAACCTCCGATACTGGATTTTTCAGAGTTATAAGGGGTGTAATCCCCGTTGTTAGGACCTTTAATCTCACAAAAGAGCTTAGAAGTATCACTGGGGGTAGGGTACTGTACCAAACCAGCTTTGCGGGTTGGAGGGAGGTTGAGGACAAACTATTAGAAAGACTAGTTGCTAAGATAAGAGGGGAGAAAGGCCTCCCTCCATTAGCCGTAGGGCTAAGTATAGGGGATTCATAATGGATATTAGGGTTGTACTTGTGGAACCAGAACAACCGGGTAATACAGGGATGATAGCAAGAGCAATGAAAAATTTTGGATATGCTGACCTATACCTTGTTAATCCTAAATTCAATCTTTCAGAATCTAGAAGGATGGCTGTTAAAGCGCAGGATGTATTAGACAATGCTAAAATCGTGGATGATATAAGCAAGGCAGTAAGGGACGTTTCCCTGATAGTTGGAACAACCTCTAAGATTGGAGGTTTAAGAAATGTTAGAAGGAGGGCGGTTGAACTTAGAAAGTTTGTTAGAAACTATAAGTGGAAGGGAAAGATCGCAATACTATTTGGAAGGGAATCGATAGGCCTTACAAACAAGGAGCTGGAACTTTGTGATGTTATCGTAAATATTCCAACCAGCGAAGAATATCCTTGCCTGAACATTGCGAATTCTGTTTCAATAGTGCTTTACGAATGCTATACTAGGGATTTGGATAGAGAGTTGATCGAGCCGGTAAGCAGAGAAACGTTAAAACTTCTTGAATATTATGTAGAATTTATATGTTACTCTATAGGTTTGCCTAGGTTTAAGACGGAAAGAGTAATAAAAGTTTTAAGAAATGTAATAGGTAGATGCTTCCCGAAGTGTATCGGTGAAGCTGAGGCTAAGTATCTTATGATGGCCGCAAGGAAAGTTGCACTCAAATTAGGAGTTGATACATATGCCATTAAGGGAAGCCAGATGTTACAGGAGGGTTAAAAGACCTTACACCAGGAAGGAATACATTAAATCCATACCTCCATCCAAAATACGAAAGTATGAATTTGGCAACAAGAAAGGCGACTATGACTACGTCTATAAGGTCATTGCAGAGGTTCCATTCCAGCTTAGAAGTAACGCTATAGAGGCATTCAGACTTGGATTATTAGGTCAGTTAAGAAATGTTTCAAAAGAGAACTATTTCGTGATGATACATGCTCATCCCCACCATATCCTACGAAGACATGCTATGGCAGGTGGACACAAGGCGGAAAGACTTCAAAAAGGAATGAGGCTGGCTTTCGGAAAGCCTGATGGGCGGGCCGCCCAGCTTGACAAGGGCGGTAGAATAGCTTCCATTATGGGTTACTCAAAGGATGAGGAGGCTATAAGGAACGCTATCAGAGTGGCAGCGTCAAAACTTCCCCCGTACGTTAAGATTGTCAGAGAGAATCTAAAATAGGCGGATACGTAGATGAGTAAATATACACAAAAGGGTGGTATTGGGATTGATATAGTCTACCCGGGGAAGCATATAGGTATTGTTGAAGAGGGAACTCCTGGCGAAAATACATATGAAGTTGATGGAAACATCTACTCCTCTGTAATCGGCAGGCTAAACTATGATAAAGATAACCGTGAATTCCGTGTTCTCCCTTTTAAAGAGCCGAACTACGTATCTGCTGGATATGTCGTTTTGGGGACAGTATCCCTAACTGGTTTAACTTCAGCACAAGTTGAAATAGAAGCGATATATAGGCCTAAGATAAAGATTCTAGGGAAACCGCTTGAGGGGTATATATTTAAGCGGAAAGAGAGCAACTGGATGTTCACAGTAACAGATGTCATACTTACCAAGGTTTTAAGGATAATATTTGGGCGTATCCTACTAACCATAAGCGAACCGGAGCTTGGAGTTATTTACTCTAGGTGCCCTGAATGTGCGATGCCCTTGAAAAGGGTTGGGAATACTCTTGTGTGTGGAGAATGTGAAAAGGTTATAATGAACAGGAAGCTGTCTCCATTCTATAGTAAGCTGTCTATCACCCGGAGGTAGTGTTTGCTATAGATTGATTCACCACGTAAACTGTGAACTCCCGTCTCTCCACTTTTAACTCTGTATTGTACCCTCCTTTACCCACTACTACCCTAAACGTTACTGTTCTGTTACCGGTAAAGTTACCGGTCCACACGGACTCCGCATATCCGTTGGAATCAGTTAGCCCATTCTCCGGGTCAAATGACCCGATCGATGCCGAAAACCATACAATCGCGTCTTCCAAAGGTTTACCACTCCTATTATCAACGACATATACTTTCAGTGTTGCGTTAAACAATACTGAAGTGTTTCCTTCCGGAACAGAAACCTCACTTATAGGAATATATATGTCAATTTTAGCGGAAAGCTTTCCTGAAAACACTGAGAAAAAGTCTTCGAAGCTACCGTAACCCTTAATGAATACTCTAGCACCATAGAGCCCTACAGAGTAGTTTTCACCGGCTTTAAACGTTAAGTTCAACATCCTTCCGGGAGGAAACGGCGCCTTCAAGGTTTCAACCGTTCTCCCATCTATATAAGAGTATATTTCTACTGTAACCTCATCCACTCGACCAACCAATCTTCTAGGTAACTTTATGGAAACAGTATAATCTAATCCTATACCGACGGATTTTGGGCTTACCCTTACAGTCACATCCTCCCTGGCCGTCCTTATGACTGGTATTCCGATGAGAAGAATGAAAACTGCTATTGCCAATAACATGGAAACCATGTTTTTGGTTTCCTTATACCACGCCATGTTACCACCCGCCATTATGAATCACCCCTCCAACCTAACTAATATTATTACCGAATCTACGTCGTCAATGCTACCCCATCGGTGGCTAATGCGTAATAATCTCACGACGCCTATACTTCTCAACACTAATTACACCCTTACTAGGGGTTTGAGGGTACATGTCAGCCTTAAGCATTGTGAGACATTTAAAGTTTCCTATTCTAGAGCTTAGCAGTATCTGAAGAGTAGGCTTTACTTCCCTGACAACCTTAAAAAGAGTTTAAGGTCTAGAATCTTAGATGTATAAAGCTGACAGTATTAGGCATATAAAATCGTCCAAGGGGATCGATTTCATACAGAGTGCCAGGTACATCATATTCGGAAGTAAGGCTATGGATAGGATAACTGATATTTTAACCCTATTAGGTTTGGGGAAGAAGACCGGGATAATAATTTCAGGATCTACAAAAACGTATAGGATAGGGCTGGATGTACAGTCAAAACTAGACTCTGAGGGATTTAAAGCCGAGATTATCCCTGTAAAGAGCGGTATACCAGCTTTAAAGGAGGTCTACCGGGTAGAGAAGGCTATCGGCCTAGCTAATGCTGAGTACGTCATTGCTGTGGGGGGAGGGAGCGTGATCGACATAGCTAAACTGGCAGCGGTATGGAGAAACCTGAAATATATTAGTGTGCCTACTTCAGCTGCACATGACGGGATCGCCTCACCATCTATCTCATTCTTACTAAAACAGGAGGTAGAGAGGACTCGCGGGGAGGAGTGGAGCAGATGCGAAGCTCCGATCGCTATCATCGCCGACACAGAAGTAATTATGAACGCCCCTGAGGTAACGCTAATATCTGGGTGCGGAGACCTCATTTCAAAATATGTATCGGTTAAGGACTGGATTCTCGCAGCAAAGCTAAAAGATGAACCCTTTAGTGAATATGCAGCATCCCTTGCGTTATTAAGTGCTAGACTTGTCGCTTCCCATGCGGCAGAGATAAAGCCGGGTTTAGAAGAGAGCGTTAGAATTGTAGTAAAATCACTTATTGGCTCAGGCATGGCGATAAGTATAGCTGGGAGTAGCAGGCCGGCAAGCGGCTCAGAGCATATGTTCAGCCACGCTTTAGACCTTCTACATAAAGAAAAGGGATATAAAAACGCGCCGCATGGTATACAATGTGGATTGGGAGCCATAATGATGGAATATTTACATGGAGGAAACTGGAAAAGACTAAGAAAAAAGTTGAAAATCATTGGCTGCCCAGTAACTGCTACGGAGGCGGGCCTCTCGGAGGAAGCTGTTGTTAAAGCTTTGACGATAGCTCACAAGATAAGGAATAGATATACCATTCTTGGAGAAAGCGGGCTATCTGAGAATGCGGCGAGAAAACTAGCAATGAAAACAGGAGTCATAGAATGAGGTTAGCCGCAATCCTTGAAAACATGCTTGAAAATAGGAAGGAGACAACGGTTGAGGATAAAGACTTTACTGTTCCAAGTTTGTGGATGGACTTACATATCGCAAAAATTATGTAAGCCTGCCACAGGGTGAAAACAACCATCAACAAAGGTCTTGCATGTATGAATGGATCGCTTTCAATAAAAGCTTTGAAGATTTCAGAGATCAGGATGGATGCATCGGGTTTGGCAGGTATATTAACTACAGGGTGGAGAATATTGTACACAAGAAGCGAGAGATAGTAGGGGATCTGCACTATAAAACTATAGCATGTAGCCTTAAAATGCTGGGCAATCGAGCCGTATCCTCCAAATATTGCTGAAACAAACCAGCCCACAGCTGATAATGCCAAGATGTTTATAGTTACAATCATGAGAGGAGTAAAGACAATCCTATTTCTGATCTGCTGGAATGCTTGTAGAATAACATTAGAGGTAACATTTCCTTGTAAAATCCTAATCTTGCTTAATGTTGCTAATCCAGAAGTAAGAATTAGAAGCCAAGATGTGAGAACTATAATACCAGCCATCTTATATGTAAGTTCCTCCTCATCGAAAAACCGGCTTGGAGAAACAAGCAGTGAAGACAGGTTATCCATTATGCTCACCCGAAGTTTTCTTAATTATGCAGTTTATTATCTCGCTTGAACTTTTAAAACGACCGGAGTATTTAGAAGCTCTAAATATCTTAGTAGAAGACAGACCATTATGTTTAAGTTTATCTGCAAGCTCATTTTCGTTTATTTTCTGGTCATAGCCTAGAACTATTATGTCTGGCTTAATGTCAAATACTATCCTTGTCAGGTCCTCGCCTTCGTATCCAAGTACTGCCTTGTCTACCGGTTTTAACTGTTCAACCATAAATCTCCTTGTTTCTTCATCGAATATGGGCTCTTTTCCTTTTATTCTTTTAACTGTCGAATCTCTCGCGACAACTACAATTAGGATTGAATCTTCTCCACCAATACTCTTTGCTTCTTTAAGATAGTGGATATGCCCGGGATGTAGTATATCGAAGCACCCTGCAGTCATGACTATCTTCAATGTACACACCTAAAGTTTATGGTGAAGGTAGCTTGTTTAATATTATGGTAGGGATTATTGACCATCTCGGTTTTTAAGGATCGCAATCTTAAAAAGGAACTTTTAAAGGAAACTATAGACCTTGGAAACGGTTGGTATGCTCTTATAGAAGATTCAAAAACTACAGTAGCAACGGACGGCGAAACATCGGTGATTTTCTGGAATATCGCATTCAACAAAGACCATGAAACAAGACATGCAGATAAGCTTTTGGAATTCATGATTAAAGGAGGCTTTTTCAAAGGAGCTGAGAGTTTCTGCATGAAGCATGGAGGAAACTACTGCTTTATTGCATGCCGAGAGAGTGAGGTATTAACATACAGAAGTTTAACATGTAGTAAGCCTCTATATTTTTCAATTAGTGATGATGGGATCGTTATAACCTCTAAGAGGATCCCATTCCTGCTTGCCGGAATCCAGAAGTTTAAAAGGGTAGGTAATGGAGAACTAATTATCCCAGGAATCTATTCTAAGATGGTACATTACCGTATTAATGTAAGCGATACGGATATTTACAAAGCTATCGAAACAGCACCCATAAGATTAGGACTCACAGGAAAGGTAGCCGTCTCCTTCTCCGGTGGAGTTGACAGCTGTATCACGGCAAAAGCTATAGCTAACGTAGGCGGCGAGGTTAAGTTATTTACAACAGTATTTGAGGGAGGGGTTGATGAAGAACGGGCTATAGAAGCCGCTGCAGCCTTAGATTTGTCATTAAAAGTTATAAGGGTGGAGGATTCCTTGGTGGAAGAAAGACTTGAAGAGGTTATTCTCTCCGCCGAAACCGGTAGTGTTATTCAAGTTTCAGTATCTATACCTGTCTACTTTACATGCCTAGAGGCTTTTAAAGAGGG
>JAOZGB010000009.1 GCA_027491935.1 Thermoproteota archaeon
TATTCACTGCAGATTCTTATGTTCTCCATCTTGCCTCCTAGCTTATCGTTAATATATGCATGCCAGTTTGCAAGTAAAACCATTGTTTTAAACCCGGCATCTACGAGATCTACCAGTTTCCACGCCCATATAAGCCACCCTATGTGAAACATGCCTGATGGTTCAACACCTATATATGCCCTTGGTCGCTCCACTTCTTCGAGTAGTTTCCTGAGATCTTCGATTGTTATAACCTCTACTGTATTTCTAGTTATTCTTTGGATTCTTTCATCCAAAGAACCACCTATTTCTGCCCCATAGACTTTTCAGCGTATCCTATTAGAGGCTGTAGGAGCCTAGTAAACTCCATAGGTAGAATAATCTTCGTAGCAGGGCTTGAACCGATTGCTTCGAGGGTTTTCAGATACTGCAGAGTCATCGTTTTTACATCTATCCTGTTAGCCACGTTATATATCTGCTCAAGTGCCCTAGCAAAGCCTTCAGCTCTAAGGATGGCTGCCTGCCTGTCTCCCTCAGCTTCAAGTATCGTTGCCTGCTTCTTTCCTTCTGCAACTTTAATAGCCGATATCTTCTTTCCTTCTGCTTCGGTGACCATCGCCCTTCTATTTCTTTCAGCAGCCATCTGCTTGATCATAGCCTCCTGGACGTCCCTGGGTGGGAGAATCTCCCTTATTTCCACGCTTGTAACCTTAACACCCCACCTCTCAGTAACCTCGTCAAGTTTCGTTCTAAGAATCTTATTTATCTCATCTCTCTTGGCTAGGACATCGTCCAAGACAATGTTGCCGATAACATCTCTTAGCGTTGTTGTAGCTATTACGATCGCAGCCCCTTTAAAGTTCTGTACTGCAAGTACAGACTCTGCCGGCTTTACAACCTTGTAATAAACAACAAAGTCTATGTCTGTTGGTGCGTTATCCTTTGTGATACATGTCTGGTGCGGAACCTCAAAATAGGACTCTCTTAGATCGACCTTGATCGCTTTGTCGATGATTGGAACGATAAGTGTAGGCCCTGGCCCCCTAACGTCAAGGAAGGCGCCGAGCCTGAGCACCACTAATCTCTCATATTCTCTCACTATTTTTATCGCAGAGAATAGAAGCCACACAATTACGAATGCTATTCCTGCAAGAATTATGGTTGATAAATCCATACATGACTACAAGGATCTTTCAACTTTTAAGGTTAGCCCTTCCACCCCAACCACTTTTACTTCTTCACCTTCTTTAATAGTCTGGGCGGAGACAGCCGTCCAAAGCTCTGATCCCACAAGCACAACACCGGGTTTGCCTGGTTTAACCTCGGTCTTAACAACTCCTCTCCTTCCTACTAACTTCCTGGGGTCAATGAATTTCTCTTTCCTTCTAAGAACCTGCTTTACCTTATAAAGATAGAAGGATAAAATTCCACCTAAAGCTAATCCTACACATATCGAAGCCGCGAACTTCCTGCCTGGAGACAGGAAAGGAGAGCCTTGGTATATCAGGAATAATCCTATAAGGGAAAGCATAACTCCACCTATGGCGAAAAATCCGTGTCCGGCCTTTATTTCTAAGAACATTACAGCCACTCCTAAAACCATTATAATCGTTGAAGACCAGCCTGCTTGCATTAAGCCCATCCCGTAGAGTGCTAGGATTATAAATGTTACTCCAAACCCCTCACCAATGAGTGTCGGCGTTTTGAGCCCCACCATAAGTAGGAATATACCTGATAACAAGAGGAAATAAGCCATTGCCGGGTCAGAGATCATATTGAGAAATTCAGCTTTAAGATCTGGTTCAACATTAATAATCGTCATATCTCTCCACCCCATCTCCACCAGTAAGTCTGAGATGTTAGAACATAACAAGTCTACAACTCCCGCCTCAAACGCCTCTGTAGAGGTTAATACAAGGTTTTCAGTCACCATCCTTCTAGCGATATCGCCGGGTCTTCCATTCGACTCTGCAAGGCTTTGTATCCAGGAAGCCATAGCTTTGGCCTCCTTTTCACTATATGGTACTGGAGAGCAGGCGCCGATGGCCGACCCATTAGCAGCTGCTACCACATCGGACGCCATTGCGATGTAGGCTCCTGCGGAGAATGCTCTTCCTCCGGGAGGTATGAATACGACAACTCTAGCTGGACAGGATGATATAGCATCTACTATCTCCTCTGTTGCCTTCAGCAAACCTCCATTAGTATTGATTATTATAATGTAGCCTTCCGCATATCCCTGCCTGAGAGTTCTAGCTATGAGGTCTGACGTGCCATAGAAGATGGAGGTCTCAATTCTCAATACCACTATTTCCCCTCCACTATGTCCAAATGCAAGAATAAACTGAGAAATACCAATTATAAATAGTAAAACTATTCTTCTCATCATAATATTAGAGACGTTAAAGGAATAAATATTTTCACGTTTTCAGCCGTTCAACATGGAACTTTAAACTCCGGTAGTCTACTACTCTTACAGTTTCAAGCACGTAATCCGGCAATAACCTTGCGTATTCTCTTCTAAGATATCTCTCATCTCCAAGTATGAATATACCGCTGTCATCCTGAGACCTTAAAACTCTCCCTACTGCCTGAGAGGCTCTCCTGATCGCTGGGACAACGTAGGCGTAGTATCTTCCCCTACCGCCATAAAGGTTAGTGTAATATTCTATGAGAAGCCGCGTTTTCAACGTCATCCTTTCGAATGGAATGCCAGCTAAATACACAAGTTCAAGCTCCTCCCCAGGGAAGTCTGCTCCCTCGGCAAATCTGCCCATAGCCACTGCTAGGAGCACCGGCTTACGGCCTCTCTTAGCCATGTCTTTAAACTGGTCAAGTAAGAGTCTAGCTTTGTCCCCGCTCATCGCCTTTCTCTCCACCAGTACAGGCCGCCCAGCTTCTCTCAGCAGGTCAACAAGCCCCGCAGAGGCGAGTGAATCCTGAATCCTATAACTCGCTGAGAAGACCGCTGAACTCACGTCTACCGCAAGTATCGTTTCGACTATCGATTTTACATATCTATTTGCCATATCAAAACTTAGTTCTTCACCCCTGGTGCTTACTCCTCTTAGTATGAAACTTCTAATCTTAGATCTGTCGAAGTAAGAGGGGAAAACCCTCTCTGCGTAGTCTTTAAGACCTATAACCTCTGCAAATCCAACTATAGGTTTCAATGTGCCAGAACAGAAGATGCACCGCCAAAATCTCCTCCAAATAGAGCCTAATATTTCCGAGAGCCTCATATCTACTAGCTCAATGTATAATCTGTCTTCTTCCCGGCTCCTAATGAGTCGGACACCCTCTGATTCAACATTATCCATTAACCGTTTCAAGAGTGAACATATCCTTCCAGTTGATGAGCGTGGAGGCCTACCCTCACCTAGCTTCTTTCTTCTTATAAAATCGGCTATTTTTTCAAGGTCTTCAACTATTCCATCTTCTCCTCCTAGGATAAACCTTAAGAATTCTTTCTTATCGATTTCAGCCTCCCCCTCCCCATTAAAATATTTGAGTATCTTGCTAACTGTCTGAAACGCAGTTTTACCCATCTCTGAAAGTTCTATCTCTTTCAAAGACGATTCTATCGTTCTCTCTGTGATTTTGATGTAGTTAAGATTTGAGACTGCTGACTGTAGGTTATGGGCCTCATCTACAACTAGGATGCATTTACCAAAATCTAAGGTCCTAGAAATAGGTAGACCTATATTCTTATCAAGGATGTAGTTATAGCTTAACGATATGAGACTAGCATGCCTAAGCAAGGATCTTTCAACCATGTAGGGGCATATTCCCTGTTCCATTCCAAATGATAAGATTTCCGAGTAGATCAGCGGCTCATGTAGAACCATATCTGGTTTAAATTTTCTCTTGAAACCCCAGTAATATCTGCAATCCCTATGGTAAGCTCTGCAGATATAGGCAGCATCAGAATGCGATACATTCCTAAACTCTAAATCTCTCAATAAGATGCACATATCCTTTTTACCCCTAAAGGAGATGCCGAAAACCCCCTCTTTGAGTCTCTTGTTAATAACCTTGAGTTCTTCAACAGGCCTATCAGTCTCGTTACCCGTTCTAACAGCCCAGATAATTTTAAATCCCTTGGAACAATACGGAAGGAGAGCTGAGATTATGAGAGGAGTTTTACCGAATCCTGTTGGGGCTTCTACGCATATATTTCTTTCAGAAACGTATTTCTCGATGAACGAAAGGAAGGCTTTTTGCCCGATTCTAAATTCGTAGGGGAAATAATCCGAGCTTTCCAACTTAACCTCCTACCATAGCCGCTATAGTGTCAACTATCTCATTTAGACTCCCATACGCTCCTGGGTATTGGTTGCTTCTTGAAAGATGAAATGATCTAATTCCTACGCTCTCAGGGACTATATAATCCTGTATGAAGTCGTCCCCTATATGAAATATTTCTGACGGTTCAGCTTTTAAACTCTCTAAAACTTTACGGTAGGCTTCGGAATCATATTTTGTAAGTTTAAAGTCGTCAACAACAGAGAAAACCTTGTGAAACATCTTTGGGTCGAAGGGGGTTAGCAAAAACTTTAGGAAGGCCCTCGTTGAGTTAGTGATTAAAACTATTCTCCCTAATCTAGATGCTCCTCTGATCGCGCCCATAGCGTCACTATAGGGTTTAACTTCTACTGCTCTTGCTGCGTTAAGTAGAAGCACCTCCGGATTAACTTCGAGTTTAAGCTTTTCAACCCAATAGTCAAGCATATACCATTCAATCATCCTATCTCCTACCATCCTATACTTGTTTATGATGTATTTATAAGCCTCCTCAAAGCTCAATCCATTCTTCTCCATGTATAGGGAAGGTAGAAGCTTCAGCCAAACATAATTGCTAAAATTTTTCGTGACAAGGGTGCCTTCCACGTCAAATGAGATGTACTTAACCCTTTCCAAGGACATCCTTCCTCCAAACATTTATACATGGGCTGTGTGAAATATTGATTACAATGCTCATTCTCCTAATTGCTTCCATAATGTTTTCAATGTACATAGCTATAAGTATTGGTGCTAACGATGAAACAATGTCCACTGTTGCAGGTTCGAGGTTTATGACGGCTCTAAACGCCGCAATAATCGGAGGAATATTTAACCTCATAGGCGCTTTACTTATAGGCTGGAAGGTCGAGGAAACCATAGGGAATGATATACTCACGTTTAGGGTCTCCAAATTTCATGCGCTAGCCATATTATCGTCAATGTCCATATGGTTGACTATAGCCTCTCTACTGGGGCTTCCGGTATCTGTAACTCATTCTGTAATAGGCTCGGCAATAGGCGTAGGAGTACTCTCGAATGGGCTAGCAGGAGTTAACTGGGAGGTAATATTAACGATAGTTTTAGGAATGCTTGTTTCTCCCATCATAGGCTTTATCCTTTCATTTCTTCTATACGAAATCGTTAAGTCATCCATCTTGAAAAGGGCTAAGGGAATTACCAGTAGAGAGTACGCGGAACTAAATTTCTCGCTGCTTCTACTCTCCAGCGCTATTCTAACAGCATTTTCCAAGGGTGGCAACGATGTTGGGAATGCTACAGCGTTCCTGTCAAATATTCTAGGGAGCAGTATAATTGCAAGGATTATATGTGGGATTGGAATGCTGGTAGGACTCTCCACACTGGGTAAAAAAGTTTTAATCAAGGTAGGCATGTCCGTTGTTAACCTAACACCAGCTATGGCTTTTTCAGCTCAATTCTCGACTGGAATCATCACTTTCCTAGCGACAGTAATGGGATTACCCCTTTCAAGCAGTCAGGTTCTCATCTCCTCCATAATAGGTGTGGGGTACGCGAGAGGCATGAAAATAAATTACAAACAGGTTGTTGGAATAATAGTTTCATGGATTCTTACATTACCTGTTTCAGGTATTCTTGCAGCTTTAATAGTTAAAAGTTTACTACTTGCTACTCTAATGCTCTAATAGAAATTATTCTCATTACATCAGAAGCATCCTCACACATATCTGAAACTTCCTCTAATGCCTTTAAGAAGGCGAAAAGGGCTATCATAACTCCTTCATCGCAGCATCTTCCCACGATTACCTGACCTAGTGTTTCAAGATATAGCCTGTCGCACTTTCTTTCCGAGTTTTCTATCTTATCGCATATCTCCCCTACCGACTTAAAGTCTGAACTCATAGTTTTTGTGGCCTCAAGCGTTAACTTTGCACAGTAAACTGTTTCGTTTATTAGCATCAATATTTTCCTCTTAAGATTCTCATTAAGTTTTGAAAGGTTTAGGTAGGTCAAAAGTCTGCTTGCTTCATGTGCGTAGTCCGCTACCATGTCTATACGTCTAACCAGCCTCATTAAGTCCTGCCTGCTGAATGGAGGTAGGACGCCTTTTGTTAACTCGGTATTTATTCCTCTCCTTAAGGTGTCAGCCTCGCCTTCAAGATTTTCAACCTCACCTATTTCCTTCATGCAATCAGCCAGTCTATCCTCTATATTACTCGTAACAGCTTGTCTGAGTTTTTCAACAACCATTAAACTGCATCGTGCGTGTTCAACTATTCTTTCGAATGAAACTATCCTCTTTTTGAACAAGTCTAGAAGGCCCACAGTCTAATAGTTACTGTTGGAAATATTAAATTATTCTATTTTGAGAGCGTTTAACCTCTGTATGGTATTTCTTCTCTTCTTCTCGGTTTAATTTCCCCCCTAGCTCTTTGAATTATCCTGTTCATCTCCCTCCTTAATGTTAGCGCCATCTCTATGTCCTTTATAGCTTTGTTAACAAGGCTATAGTCAACATTTATTCCGTACATGGCATCTATCACCTTAAGAAGGCGTCTTGCCGCTTTAGGGTCCGGATATGCCCCCCTGGTAGATGATAATAAGCAAAATGAATCCATCCCTCTAACAGGTGCGAGTCCAGCTAGCAAGCCACAGGCACCTGTTACTTCTCCCCCTTGTAGGGGGAGAACTTTATATTTTGAGAGCATTTTAAGAAGCTCCATGTTTGAGGCACAAGCATAAACTGTATTCTCGTATCTCTGTACCACGTTTCCACCCATAGTTACTACTGTTGACCCGCCAAGGCGTTTAAAGAAGTCTAGAACCTGATTTGCCATAGGATACTGCCCCCATGTCGTAGGTTGAACCTCTGCAGTTAGAAGAATGAGATCTGCGTTTTCGGCGTGGATATGATAGAAATCATATGAGTATACCTCTATGCTGTTCCCGCCCTTAAGAAGTACACCAAGCGCACCACTGGGAAGCGTGAGGTACTCTGAGAAAATACTGGCAAACTTTTCCGGTTTGAACTGTTTAATTAGAAAGTCGGCGGTTAACTTGCCGACAAGCCCAACTCCTGGCAACCCTTGTAACAATACTGGGTTATCTACCTGTGGCCTGTAATATTCTACAAGTTTAATGTATCCCATTGGTAGCTCTAATAGTAGGAAAGTTGGGGGTAAATTTAAATGGTACCATTTAATGGTGTAAATCTATGGAGAACATAGTAATCGTAGGATACGGGACATCAGGTAAAACTGCTGCTCTATTTGCGGCTAAATCAAAGGGTAAACCCAAGATAACAGTTATCGAAAAAAGAGATAGGATCTTTAATCATCCCTGCAGTCTTCCATATGTACTTGATGGGTCAGCGTCCACTGAAGTTTTAAAAAAAAGCGACCACATCCCGAGAAAATTTGAACTCGTGAAAGGTGACGCTAGGAAAATAAAGACCTCATCAATGGAGGTTGTAGTCAAAACCAAGGAGGGTTATGTGTCGGTAAATTATGATAAACTTATCATCGCTACTGGATCCTTACCTATGATCCCCCCCGTTCCAGGAGTAGGCCACAAAGGAGTTTTCAAATTTAAAGATGCGAGCGATTTAGAGATGATTCTATCATGGATGAAAAGCTATTCAAGAGTTGCCGTAGTAGGAGCTTCAGCAACAGGCTTAGAAGTAGCTTTAGCTATGAGGGGAGCTGTCAAGTCTGTTTATCTTATAGAAATGTTCGACATGCCTTTGCATGGTAGGTTAGATAGGGATATGGCTGAAATACTTGTTGAAAAAATATCCGATAAAGTTCATCTCAAACTTGGGTCTCCGCTTAAACAAATTACAGGTATTGGAGGGAAGGTGTCAGAGATAACTGTAGGTAGAGAAACTATACCTGTAGATATGGTTATCCTAACCACAGGGGTAAAGCCCAATATATCGTTAGCAGAATCAGCAGGGCTCAGAATCGGAGATCTTGGGGGAATAATAGTGGATAGAGAAATGAGAACCAGTAATAAACAAATATATGCCTGTGGGGACTGCGTTGAAACTTTCGATATTGTTTCCGGAAAGAGAACTCTAAGTATGCTTGCAACTTCGGCGATGAGGCAAGGTATGGTTGCAGGGATAAATGCCGCCGGAGGATCTATTGAATACAGGGGCTCCGCCTCACCATATGTAATAAAGGCTGGAGAAGTTGAAATCGGCGCAGTTGGGTTGACAGAGGAGAATGCTGTTAAGGCCGGCTTTAAAGTCTTTTCATGTAAATATACCTGTCGGAGTAAACCATGGTATATGAAAGATTCCGGTAAAATCACATTAAAATTGGTTTTCTCTGCGGACGAAGGTGTAATTCTCGGGGGGCAAGCCTTAGGACGGGATGTATATCCCCGAATCAGCGTTATCTCTCTGGCTGTAAACCGGAGATTAAAGTTTTCTGATCTAGAAAACCTCGAGATACCATACAACCCAGCATTTTCTGACTATCTTGACCCTATAAACGTGGTATCAAACCTCGCCAGATCCAAACTTGCTGGATAGTGGCCTAGCTGAAAATAGCTTAGCCCATCCCCCACTACTGTGGTACGTTGTTATCTCCTTACCCATTATTCTAGCGATCATAACTAACCCCCCAAGAACCCAGTTTCCAGCGTCTCCAACAACAGTTACAAGATCAGCCTTATCGATGGCTTCAACCGACCTCTTAATATCTGTTCCATCTATTATGACGGGCTCATATCCTAGCTTGCGGAGAATCTCAGTGGCTTTTTCGATCACGGCTGTTTCCACGATACTTTTATCTACTATTATAGTAGCTCTCTTGCTCAATTTAATCCTCTTATTTAGGCTTGAACTTTCCACATGTATGGTTTGGATTTACTTTCTGCTTTAAAAGCGAGCAGAACAAGCTCCCTCTTTTCTTTTTAACATGAGCACAGTTCTTACATATATTCCCTTCAGCCAATCCTACTCACCTTCTACTCATCGATTCGGAAAGGTTAAAAGGATTTATAGTTATATATAATGCTGCCAGGTGCATCTTCTAATGGTCCAACCTATGCTAGCCGTACTTCAAGATCAAGGGTCAAACTTGATTCAATGGCTCTTGTTCATTGTAATGCTTTTTCTAATACAAATTTTTGGTATGAAGATTCAAGCATTGATGGGTCTCTCTGACATTGCTAGAGCTTTAGACAAGCTCTGGAATTTAAATCAGTCAGCCTCTAAAATGTTTATAGAGGAGGCTTCAAAGTATGGCAAGGGGAAGGAGGATGTAGATAGGATACTAAGCCGTTATAAAGGATTCGGAATAATAGAACCGGTCTATCTTGACCCCGTCGGCGCTATTAAAAAGCTAGAGCATCTTCTAAATACGGCTAAGTGGAGGATTGACGAGATTGTGTGGGAAATAGCGCCTAAAGCCCAGAAGCACATACATTCAAATTTGAAAGACATGTTCCTGTCATGTTTAACCCTAGATTACATATACAGAATTGTAAGACACTACTTCATAATGGGGAGGAAAACGCAGAATTTCTACTACATATTTCAAGTCCAAATGGTTCTCCCGGAGATTATGAAAATAGCTAAAGCCTACCATACATCTGTTGACGCATTTAGAAGGGGAACCCCGATTGGGGACGGACTTGGACCATTAGTAGTGGCGAGGTTCGTAAGTGAATATGATCCTAAGCTTGAAGCCGAGGAGATAGCTGAAAACATATCTCTCTACAGGGTAACCTATGAAGGGAGGAATATCCTTTTAGTCAAGGCGAAAGGGCCCGGCGGGGAAGTGGGTAAGCCAGGCGATGCCATAAAAAGGCTTATAGAAATGAGAAGCGGCGCCGTCTCCAGAATAATAATGGTTGATGCAGGCGGAAAACTAGAAGGTGAGCCTACAGCTGAGATAACAGAATATGTAGGAGCAGCTATTGGAGATCCGGGTCCGGAGAAGTATAAGATTGAGGAAGTTGCGACAAAATATAAGATTCCTGTTGATTCGATAGTGGTTAAAATGGATCCGTTGGACGCTATTGCAATCATGAAGAAGGAAATAAGTTTAGCCGCCGATTCGGTTGTAGATAGGATAGAACATATTCTGAAGGAGAGGACGCATGAGGGTGACACCATTATCGTAGCCGGTATTGGAAATTCAATTGGGATAAGGTGAGCAGCCTTGGTGGGTAGCAAGGGGAAGGAAGGTAGAAGCTCCATCATTTTATTTGCTAATATAATCCTCTCACTTGCAGTTATACTTTTCGGTGTTACAATGATAATCTATGTCTATAGAGAGTACGGCGATGTGTCATCGCAGTCCCCCTATGCGATGTTCATGCTCATGATAGGATTTACACTTATATTCTTCGCTGGTCAAGCATTGTATAACATGGTAAGATTCGGGCTAGAGGTGGGAATACCACAACTGAGCATAATTACAGTAGTAAAATGTTATTCATGCGGGCTAACCTCTGAAAGGAAATTCCAAAATGGAGATTATGTAAACAAAGTTGTGGGAAAATGTGAGAAATGCGCTGGGGTAAAGTACATAAGTAATATTTATGCTGAGGAGCCTAAAAAGAAGAGATTTTAAGTCTAGAACGGGTCTATTATAGGCGGGGGATTCCTTTTATGCCTGCTTCGGTGCAGGAGGCTAACAACCCTGTCTACTTCCCTATTTAACCCTAGGATATTTTTCACATCCTCTGGACTCCTACCCATGTCGTAGAGATAGTAGAGTATTAAATCTAGGGTTTCATAGGGTAATCCAAGCTCGCCCTCATCGGTTTGGCCGGGCCAGAGGCCTGCTGAAGGTTTCTTCCGTATTATTCTGGCTGGGATTGAGAGATCCCTTGCAAGCATCCTAACCTGTGTCTTGTAGAGTCCCCCGATTGGAAGAATGTCGACTCCGCCGTCCCCATACTTTGTAAAGTAGCCTGTCAATAGTTCAGACTTGTTCCCCGTCCCGATAACGAACCCGTCCATGTCGTTGGCAACTGAGTATAGCAAAACCATCCGAATCCTAGCCTGCCTATTCCCTACTGAAATCTTACCCCTGACAGGTATAGTTCTTTGAAACGCTTCCTCAATGAGGGATATATCTGCAATTTTAAATCTCACCCCTACCTTTCTGCAGATGTCCATAGCGTCGTCTATATCCTCTTTCCTTGTAAATCTAGAAGGCATTATGAGAGCGATAATATTTTCAGGCTCTAGGGCATGGGATGATATGAATAGTGTGACAGCTGAATCTATCCCACCGCTTATCCCGATAACCCCCCTTTTAAGACCATGTTTATCGGCGTATTCCCTCAGTCTTTTCACGATTTTATCCATGACATGTGTTACATCTATTTCTAGCACTTCTGCGGCTTTCATCATTATCACTTTTTAAGAAGCGATACTAGGAGGACTATTAGAAACCCGGCTACAGAATATGCTGGGCTTCCAGTTACAACCCATATGATGAACCCGATTATCACAGCGGGCAGCAATAGTAAGAAGACCTTTACTGCAATAACTATCATTACCAATAATAGGAGTACCCCGATTATGAGTGTTATGCTCATCTACTTACCCCCTTCAACTTTCTCCTAATATACACGGATGCATTTATAGCTGCTACCGCTGCGTCTCCCGCAGCCGTAACAACCTGCAATCCCCTACATGTGCAGTCGCCAGCTGCATAGACCCCTTCTACGCTGGTTTTTTGGTCTTTATCAACGATGATGCATCCTCTCGGGTCGGTTCTCACACCGGAGTTCTCCAGCAGCTTTGCGGTTGGGATCTTCTCGGTAGCTATGAATACAGCACTTACATCTAGTAACTCTTCTCTGCCGCTTACAGATATTTTTAGTCCTGTGACGTACTCCTCTCCTAAAATCTCTATCGGCCTAGCCTTCTCAACCAATTCGATTTTCTCAGATATACCTGTTATTCTCTTATTTTCCACGGTTTCTGGTGGAACCTGTATCACATATATCTTCCCTACAATTCCAGAGAGCCTTTCAGCTTCTTCTATTAAGGCTTCCCCGGAGCCTATCAGTGCAACCGTCTTACCTGCAAACAGGGGGCCATCGCACACTGCACAGTAGCTTACTCCCCTCCCGGTTAGTTTCTGTTCGTTTTTTATTCTAAGGCTCTGTTGCTGTAGGCCGGTGGCTATTACTACAGCGTCAGCTGAATATATTTTGTTCTCTCTTGTTGTCAACATTTTCGGGTGGCTAGAAAGTTGTGTGGAGATAACGTCGCTTTTAACGATCTTCGCACCCATTTTTAAAGCTTGTTCTCTCATCCTACTAAGCAGTTGCACCCCTGAGATAGGCTCTACGAATCCTGGATAATTATTTATAACCTCTGCCAGGGCAAGCCTCGGTTTGGAGGTGCCTTCGATTATCAGTGTGTCGATTTTCATGCTGGCAGCATACATGCCGGCTGTGAGACCTGCAGGCCCACCCCCTACCACTATGAGCTGGTGCTTTTCAAAACCGAACATTTAAGATCACTCTATTGCTTCAAGTATTTTCTGTGCGAAGAACATTTCTGGTACTGCGCCTTCAAACATTACCTTATCATTTATAACTATTTTGGGGACCGCCATTACCATGTATTTTTGGGATAAATCTGGAAATTCTATAGCTTCTATCATATCCCCTAAAATGTTTCGGTTTAAAATTGCGAACTTGTGAGCAGTCCTAACAGCTATTGGGCAGTACGGGCATGTTGGGGTGACAAAAACTTGGATATGAACTTTCTTGCCTATGCTTTTCACTATCTCCTTTACATCCGGCGGTATTTCCGTGTCTCCACGGGAGGCGTCCACGATGGCCTCTACTAGGCTTCCAAGCTCATAGCCGGAAGGTATACCGAAGAATCTGATTCCATACTCCTCCTTTCCATGGACTACTATGGCTGGGTGTTTATCGATATTAAATCTTTTAGCCGTCTGGGAATCCGTGGTGCATTCGCATTCTTCGATCTTTATGAGGTGAGAAAACTCAGCTATTATTTTAGCGATCTCTAGGGTTTCATTGCAGTAGAGACAGTGGTTTTTAGTTGTAAACACGTGGAGTGTTACGGGGTTTACGAGTTTTGAGAACTTATCTTTTATATATCTTCTAACATCGGGGGGTAACTCTACAACCATAGCATTTTATAATCATCACTTTACTTTATTTTAAAGCCTGGCGGAAAAATATGGTGAACGTTCTAAATCTATATATGCTTGGAGGAACCCCCCAAGGTTTCTGTGAATCCGTCAAGAACATTATAAACTCGACATTTAAAGGTCTATTGCAAGTTCAGAGTAGGGGAATTGTGGATTTGGAGTATGAAAAAACCTTCAATAAGGGTAGGAGGCAGTATAATGCCAGTGAAATAGTTCGTATAGCTTCTCCTTCAGTTTTAAAGCCCGCCTTAATCGTTGCAGACCTGGATCTTTATGTGGAAGACTTGAATTTTGTCTTCGGTTTGGTGTCAGATATGGTTGGACTTATATCTATAAAGCGGCTTTCCAACTCATTCTATGGTATCCCTGGTAATGGAAACTTACATAGAAGGAGGGTAAACGTGGTTGCGCTTCATGAGGTTGGGCATTTACTAGGGCTTGGCCATTGCAGTGACAGAAGTTGCTGTATGAGCTTTCACAATTCTATATGGGAAGTAGATAGGTCTAATCCCCGGTTTTGTACTGATTGCTGGGGTAAAATCCTATCTATCTTGAAGTAGGTCCTCAACCATTTTAACCGCTTCTTCAGGGTTCTTCGCCGCGTAGACATACTTTCTCCCAAACTTTCTACCTGCCAGCAGGTCTGCAGCCTCTCCTGTTCCCTTAATGCATATAACCGGTTTTCCGTAGACTAGCGCCATTGCAATCTCAGAGAGGGTTCCCTCCCTCCCCCCAACAGCTATAACAGCATCCCCGGAGCATGCATTAATAAAGTTTCTCGCGTATCCTATGCCAGTTGTTATTTTAACAGTTAGATATGGGTTAGCATCTTCGCCGTTTATTGATGGAAGTATTCCAACAGTTATTCCGCCATTCTCCCATGCCCCCCTGCAGGCTGCCTCCATTACTCCGTCTCTACCTCCGCAGATGAGTATATGCCCTCTTGATGCTATAATCTTGCCAAGTTCATATGCGGTTTGGTATAGCTGCTCGTCGATCTTCCCACTGGAACCAACTACGGATATCTGTACCATCTATGAAGGCTTTAGATACGATATTTTATAAATCATGTTCAACGGTTTAATCCCTACCTTACTTTGATTTTCCATAACCCACCTGTCATAGGCTGCTTTAGCAATTATGCTTGCTGCAGCAACAGCAATATCCTTCTCTCCATTCTCTAGCTGGACTATACTTTTTATTCCCATGTTTTCCATGGCTTTACGGGTTTTTTCCTCGTCAAACTTGTCAATTAGAACCGTTACATCTGCGCGTTGGATTTTTTCTATTAGACTCTTTACAGCTTTAGCATGAAGTTCCGATAGGAGATGGTTCAGATTTTTCCCTTCACTCTTTATTTCATCCATTTTCATGTTAAACTCTTTAGGCTCGACAACTAAAAGTTCGCATCCAAGAGAGTTTCTCCTTATTTTAGTCTCTAAGGTTTGGATTTGCTTTTTCGATAGCATTTTACTATCCATAACCCCCTCAGCCCATAGTTCGATGTACTGGTCTGGGGTTAGAGCTACAGCTGAGACTACTAGGGGTCCTAGGGCTTCGCCCTTCCCAGCTTCATCGCATCCTATTCTAACAGACTCAGGTCTAAAATTCTTCCTGAAAAACTCTATGAATATAGATTTAACATTTTCGCTATAGATTACCTTTCCTGTTTTATATGCTATTACCGCTGTTTTTCCACCGCTTTTGTATCTAAAAGCTTCGTAAGGCGACTTCACATCCGTCCTTTCCAATCCTGAGGTTTCAAGTACTTCTACGAGCTTCCCTAACACATCTGTGTCGAAAAGTGTAACGATTTTCATCATTATACATGACTCGGAAGATTTTTAAAAACCGGGTGTTCTTACTATGTGCCGGGGTGGCTGAGTGGTATAGGCGGCGGGCTGCAGACCCGTTTTACGCGGGTTCAAATCCCGCCCCCGGCTCTCACCTAATATACTTCCGTATCATCCTATCAAGGACATCATATCCTATAGCTCCAGTAAACCTCTCAACTATTTTGCCGTTTACTACGAGTATGTAGGTTGGTACAGCCATTATATGGAACTTCATAGCCAATTCTCTCTCTTTATCCACATTTATTTTAACTACAGCCACTTTCCCCTTGTATTTCATAGCTACCTGGTGGATTGCGGGCTCCATCATCCTGCACGGGCCGCACCATTCTGCCCAGAAGTCTAAGAGCATCACATCTACAATCTTAGCTACTCGATCTATTATTTGCTCATCACCTTCTATCGGCTCTCCAGCCGCTATCTTTACATATAGAGGGTCTTCTCTTTTCTGAATGATTCTTTCAAGCATTTTCATCTTTAAAATCTCTAGTTCATGGTCTTCAGACATAGGTAAAGTCCCCCCGATCTTCTGATATTTTCAGTATTACAGCTTCTACTACCCTTCCTACAATTTCTAAACTTTTCGGTGATACTTTATCGGGTGTATCGTTTAGGGTATGCCAGTATGGATAGTCAAAGTCTATAATGTCCACGCCGGGTATTCCCTCTTGAATAAAAGGGTAGTGATCATCATATATAGTATATTTTACTCTTGGTACAAAATACTGTGTATAGTTTAACTCTTTAGCCGTGTTCCATATCAATTCTACGAGATCTCTGGCATGGCGGTAGGAGAAGCCTTCCATGTATATTTGTAGGTCCTTGTCTCCCACCATATCAAGGAGTATTAATCCGATTATTTTCTTCTTTTCGTTAGACGGTAAATGTTTGACGTGGTATCTCGAGCCTATGAAGTAGTGGTCAAGTATTATACCCCAATCTTCGCCGTCGAAAAATATGAATCGTACTTCCATCTTTAAATCTCTATCTTTAAATATCCTAATCAACTCTAGGAGTACCGCTACTCCGCTTGCCCCGTCATTCGCACCTAAAATAGGTTTTCCTCTGTTCTCGAAAGACTGTTCCATGTCCGCTCTCGGCCTGGTATCATAATGAGCCCCAACATACAGTATTTTGTCCCCGCTTCCGAGAGAGACAATTATGTTCACCATACTTATCGGTCCTGCCTCTGGATCGGAAAATGTGAAATTTTCTAAGTGGTACGTTAAGCCGTAGCTCTTTATTACATTTACGATATACCGGATGCATTTTTCATGTTCGATCGTCCCAGGAGGTCTTGGACCTATCTCGCATTGTCCCCGTACGTGCAGGTATGCCTTTGTCCCGTTAAATGTTAACCTATATTTATACTCTATTATCTCGCTCTCCTGTCTAAGCTTACCATAGTATAGGTATCCAGATATAATTGCTACGATAAATATTAGTGGTAATACCTTCTTTGCCACGGTGTAAGTGCTATCCCATTAAACATTTAAACCTATCCTGGCTCACCTGTTTGGTTTCCACCTTCATTGCCAAATATTTTGTCCAAGCCTGAATTAATCCAGTCAAGCAGATCCTGAATGTTAGTATGGTTTCTAGCTGGTTTATGTTCAATCCAGCCTAGTACATTAGCTATAGGTGGAATAACCGCGGCTATGAATATCCCCACGGTAACAGCTAGCAACAAGCCTGCCCCCAAAACCTCATTCACTTTTAATCCCTAATGATAGTATGTTTGTTCAGAGTATTTCAGTGACTCGAATCCCAAACTTCTACTATTAGCCTTTTTGATAGGCGTAGATATTTCCTATAACCCTCTCTATATTCAATCACCAATCCAGCGTCCTTAAGCCTCGCTATATGATATGATAGATGGGCTATAGATATTCCAAGCCTTCTTGCGATCTCACCCTTAGTCAAGGGGCCGGCTTCAAGCATTTTATAAACCACATAGCGATGCTTATGTGCGAGAGCCCTAAATAATTCCACGGTCATCTCAAAAGATGTATGGGATGTTTTAGATTATTAACCTCCTCTTCGAGCATCCTAAATATTCTAATCCCGCCTTGTCTATTTGATGAAAAATGGGTATTAATAGAGCCTTCAGCGAGTCCGGAGAGTCTAACCTGTTGAGGAAGGATAACAGTCCTGCTAAGAGCATGGTTTCAGGACTAAAAACCCTCATTGAAAGGGTAAACACTCTTGAGAGAAGGGTGATGGAGATAGAGGATGCCCTTAAAGAGTTAGCTAACGTTCTTGGTGAGACCCCTTGAAAGTGGTAACTTTCGGTAAAATCGGGGGAGGATGCGTCGACGGAGATTCCACGATACTTACCAAAGAACACGGAAATATAGTTTTTCAAAAACTCTTTGAAAAAATAGTAGGTATCTTTAGACATGAAGTTATAGTTGCAGTGCTTCCTCCGGGTAAGCTTAGGGTGAAAAGCGTTAATACGGAAAATGGTGAACCTTCGTGGAAAGAGGTTAGGTGTATATGGAGAATACCTGTTAAGGGAGAAGTGTGTAAGGTAGAACTGTCTAATGGCAACTCGCTATTAACCTCCCGCAGGCATCCCTTTCTGGTAATCAAAGATTCTAAACTTCTATATAAAAAAGCTTATAGATTGAGCAAGAAAGACAGGCTATTAAACCCGCTTGAAGGAAAAGCTTCAGAAGTGACAAAAATATTCCGAACGACTGTAGATACATATTTTTACGACCTTACTGTTGACGGATACAACAACTATGTTTCATCTGGAATAGTAATTCATAATACAGGATGCACCAGTGTAAGCTTTAACACTGCTGTTTGGCTTTCAAAGCTCTATAACAAAAGAATAGCCTTTATAGAGGCTGACTTTGGAAGAAATAGTTCCGAATTCCTCTGGGATCCGCTTTTTTTAAAGGCTAGAGAGGAGAGCCCAGGCGATTATCCAACTCTCAGAGAGTATTTGAATGGATCAGCAGAGCCATGGGAAATAGCGCATGTGAGTAGTAGGTATCCAGAATATAAGAACATAGCCTTTATCCCTGCATCCCAAATATTTTCGTCTAAGAAAGACTTATACAAAAACTACCCGAGCTACGAGGAAAAGATGCGGAATCTGATCAAATTTCTCAAATCGAGGTGCGCAGTGATAATAATAGATGGGCCAGGAGGAGGGGGGTTTACAGGTATGGCTGACTACTATCTTTTGCTTCCGGTATCAGATGCATTCATACCAGTTCTGGAACCCAATAAACCAACAATAAACGCGACTCAGCCTTTAATAGATTTATCAACACTTCTCAAAATAGAATATCCAGCATACATTGTGAATAAAGTCAGGAGAAAGGATCTAAAGGACATTAGAGAGATAACAAGGCCTATCAGAAAGTCGGAGGCTCAACCCTGCTTCATAGTTCCATACGACGAAAACATGGAGAAATCTTACAGGATGGGCATACCGATCGCCATACAATACCCCGATTCCAAGGCGTGTAGAGAGATTAGAAGAGTAGCTGAATTCTTGATGGAGGCTAAAACCGGAAGCGAAGCTAAGCGTAGAGTATCCCTCACACCCCTGATAAACGCGATACTATATGGAAATGCACAGATAAAAACTCTAATATATCAGCTCAAGGAAAAACTGGTCAGTAAAGGAAGAGTGGACGATGAAATATCTGAAGAGCTGAAGGAGATAGAAAAACTATTAAAGGCTATAGAAAGCCCCTAACAACTAAAATTAATAGTACCACTAAGGGATAAATCTTGTGGAAGCGATAATCATAAACACGGGTAACGAGCTGTTGACAGGAGAAACCATAAACACCAACGCCTCATGGATAGCTTCAAAGCTGTACCACATTGGTATAAAAACTAAAAGGATAATTGTCATCGGGGACAACTGCGAAGAACTTAAAAGAGCGATCGAATGGTCGATGCAGGAAAAACCGGACATATTAATCATTACCGGAGGACTCGGCCCAACACACGATGACAGAACAGTAGAGTGCCTATCTAAAGCCCTGAAAACCCCTTTAAAGGTTGACAGGGAGGCTTACAAGATGATAGTAGAGAAATATAGAGACATAAACCTGCCTCTCACACCCGAAAGAGTAAAAATGGCGAGAATCCCAGTTAATGCAAAGCCGATAAAAAATCCCGTAGGAGTAGCGCCGGGAATCGAGCTAAAAATAGGTAAAACAACTATTTACGTCCTCCCAGGCGTGCCTAAAGAAATGATGGGGATGATGGAGAAACACGTAATTCCCAAACTCGAATTGGAAACAAGAGATATAAGATCTATAACGAAGACAGTCACTATAGATGGAATTCCAGAATCCTCCATAGCCCCCATTCTAAAGAAAATTCAAGACACATATCGAGGATTAGAAGTAAAAAGCCATCCTATAGGAAGTGAACAAAAACCTAAACTCAAAATAGTTTTTAGACTAATAGGGAAACAGTCTTTAAAACCGGAATCTATCGTAGATAACGCTATTAAAAAGTTATGGGAATTATTAGATGAAGCCTCTTCTTCTTAGAAACTCGCCTATGATCTCCTTAAAAGTGGGTCCTTCGGCCACCTTAACATCATATCTCACGTTATAAATGGGCTTATTTACCTTAACTATATTTGAAAGCTCGATCGGTGTGCCTGAAACGACTGCGTCGCAGTCGATCAAGCTAAGCATCTCTTCAAGCATCTTAACCTGTTCATCACTGTACCCTACCGCTGGGATCACAGGGCCCAAGTGACTATACTCCTCATATATCTTTTTGTACTCTCCAACGGCAAATCTTTTAGGATCAACTATCCTAGCACCCCGGCTCTTAGCAAACAGGTAGCCGGCGCCATACGGCATACCTCCATGTGTCATGGTTGGACCATCCTCCACGACAACTACAGTCTTACCCCTCAGGTCAACATCGCAATCACAGCTTATCACTGACTCTGCTTTGATAATTATGGCCTTAGGATTGTATTTTCGAGCATTGTAAATAACCTCTTCTACACCTGCCTGTGGCGCAGAGTTAACCTTGTTCACAACAATAACATCTGCCATCAGGAAATTAACCATTCCAGGATAATACGAAACCTCATGGCCGGCTCTAAAAGGATCAGCAACAACAAATAAAAGGTCCGGCCTAACGAATGGAAAGTCGTTATTCCCCCCATCCCATATTATAATATCAGCTATCTCCTCAGCTCTTTTTAAGACCCTCTCATAGTCAACCCCGGCTAGCACGGTAAACCCTGATTTCAAAAGGTGCGTAAAATCCTCTCTCTCCTCAACCGTACATTTATACCTATCTAGATCTTCCAATTCCTTTAACTCCATGACAACCTGTTTTGACAAATCACCATAAGGCATAGGATGCCTGATTACGGCAACCCTTAAACCTACCTCTTTGATTATACTACTTACTTTCCTCGTGGTCGGACTCTTCCCAGACCCTGTCCTGACAGCACAGATAGCTATGACGGGCTTTTCCGACTCTAACAAGGTGTCCTTAGGTCCAAGCATCATAAAACTTGCCCCATTAGCCATTGCTATAGATGCCTTTTCCATGACGTATGAATGAGAAACATCGCTATAAGAGAAAACTACAAGGTCAACATCGTATTTCTTAATGAGCTTAGGCAACATAGACTCTGGATATATGGGGATGCCATCCGGGTATAGCCTGCCTGCAAGCACAGGCGGATAAATTCTCTTCACATTAAGGGGCAACTGCCCATGTGTAAAACATACTACCTCGTAACGTTCGTTATCTCTAAAGTAGACGTTAAAATTATGGAAATCTCTCCCAGCTGCTCCCATAATAATAGTCCTTACCCTCTTCATCTTTTATCCCAGTCACATGAGAAATTTAAAATCTTAAACTTAACCCACGTTCCTAAACTAGCCAGGCCACGTTAATTTATTAAATTAAGACATTCCTGTAGCTCAACGATAGATATGACAATTAATCTCAAAATAACAAACCCAAAAGTTGAATTTCTACCTCGAAGGGAACTTGAAAAACTCCAGCTAAAAAAACTAAGATACATGCTAAACCTAGCATATCATACATCCCCCTATTACCACAGAGTCTTCAAAAAACACGGCCTCAAACCATCAGACATTCAAGGTTTTAAAGACCTAACAAAAATTCCCATAACCAAAAGAGAGGAACTAATGAACTCTCCGAAAGACTTCATACTTCAACCCAGAAAGGAACAGCTGACAAAGATACTTCCCAAAAAGAAACTTATCAGCCTGCTGGTAAAAAAAGCAGTAAACAAGAAAAAAGCGGAGGTTGAGGTTTTAAAGGAATTCTACCCGGTAAGAGTAACTTTCACATCGGGTAGATCAGGCAATCCAGTGCCGGTCTTTTACACCCACTATGACCTAGACCTATTCAGCGACATAGCTGGCCGTGGAGCCATCATCTCAGGCTCTAAAACAGGTATGGTAGGGCTAAACCTGTTCCCAAGAGTGATAGATCATTTAGCAGGGTTCCAAGCTGTATTCGCATTTCAAAGCATATTTGCCATACCTGTATCGATCTCGATGATGACGGAAAGATCGATCAGAGCCGCTGAAGCATTAGAAGTCCAAGGAATAGCTGGAATACCCAGCTATATCATGTACTGGTTCAGAAGGGCTTTAGAGATGGGTGTGAAACTCCCCAAAATCCAGGTTCTATTCGTAGCAGGGGAAAGAGTGTCAAAAGGCTGGAGAGAAAAGCTTATGAAATATGCGGAGGAGCTTGGTGCAGAAGACCTTAAGATAAGAGAAGGATACGGATTAACGGAAGCCAAACATGCCATGCTAGAATGCGAGCTGGACTCCGGATTCCATACATTCCCGGATATAGCGATATGGGAGGTGGTAGATGAAAAAACATTCGAACCAGTCGGTGAGGGGGAAAGAGGGGCGATACTATTCACCCATATAGATTATAGAGGAACGATATTTCTTAGGTACCTGACAGGAGATATAGCGGAAGGCGGTATAACACATGAAAAATGTCCATACTGCGGTAGAACAGTACCGAGGATACACAGGCCAATCGGTAGAATGATGGACTACTTGAGAGAACTCCATATAACAAAGGTTAAAGGGACAACAGTGAATCTTAACGCTATTACTGATGTGATAGAAGAAAACGGAAATGTAAAAGATTATCAAATTGTCATAGCTAAAGAGGATCCGTCAGACCCGTATTCAAGAGATGTTTTAATAGTAAGAATCGAATGCCACAGCCAAGACGAGTACGAAAAAACGGCGAGAGAAATCGTTGAAGCTGTTAGAAGCGTTTCCGAAGTTACGCCTATAGTAAAACATGTTGAGGGCCTCTCTGAAATGTTTGTCTCAGATATTAAAGCCCATAGGGTTGTTGATGAAAGGCCGGTAGAGGCGTAGAGATGAGATGAAAGAGATAAAGGTGACAGACAAATATACTGGCGAAATAATAGCAACATTACATGCGGACTCAAGGGGAGACCTAAAAGAAAAAATAAGAAAGGCGCACATATCATGGCCGAGAGTAAAGAAACTCGAAAGATCGGAGAAAATAGGCATAATAAGAGAAATAGGTAGAAAACTAAGAGTTAGAAGAAAAGAAATCATTGAAATGCTGATTAGGGAGGCAGGACAGCCTAGAAAATACGCTGAAAATTTCGAATACAAAAACTCGTACCTTGCAACCCAATTCTACGATTACATGCTAGACCTGGTAGAGGATAGAGAAATAGAGGCGATGACCGGAAGAAATATCCTCGTCTTTGAACCGGTGGGTGTCGTAGCCACAATGACCCCCAGAAATGCACCACTAATACTGTCGCTTCATTCATTACTATCATCATTCGGCGCAGGAAACCCTACGATCCTTAAACCATCAACAGTAACCCCTCTCACAGCAAAAATACTATACGAAATAGCCGTGGAAACAATGCCTGAAGGAACGGTCCAGTACACCACCACACCTGGAGAACAAGCCGCTTGGGAGTTCATAGAGAATCCGTATGTAGCAGCACTAATAGTCTACAGTAGTAGTCACATAGGAAAGGACAACATAATAAAATATGGCAAGTACTTGGAGAAGGAGAAAAAGAAGCTTCTTGGAGGATTTCTAATAGGCGGAAAGTTGATGAAATACATTCCGGAGCTCGCTGGAAACGACCCACTAATAGTAATGGAAAATGTTAACATCGAAAAAATAGCAAAGTGGACCACAACAATAGCATTTTCAAATTCCGGGCAAATGTGCATTTCAGCGAAAAGAATTCTCATCCAAAACTCAATATATAAAGAATTCGTGGATAGTATAGTGAAAGAAGTGTCAAAACTAAAAGTTGGAGACCCAAGGGATCCAGGTACAGATATAGGCCCTATAGGAACTAAGAGAACCCTTGACATCTCAGAGGCACAGCTCAAGGATGCACTCAGGAAAGGCGGAAAAATACTGTACGGTGGGGAGAGGAACGATCCATTTTACAACCCCACACTCGTAGAACTGGACGGAAAGATGATTTTAAAGCAGGAATGGAACGAAAAACCATTCCTATGGCGTGAAGAATGCTTCGCCCCAATAAGATCTATAGTGTCCTTTAGCAGCATCGAAGAAGCTGCGAGACTCGCAAACGACTCGAAATATGCACTAAGATGCGCAATATATGGCCCGCAAGATGAGTGCATCAAACTTTCAAGAATGATAGATGCAGGAGTGGTAGTCATAAATGAAAACCCACTTTACGCGGACATATTCATGCCCTTTGGAGGCTACAAAGATTCCGGCATATCAGGAGCTAAATATCTAATCGAGGAGCTCGTAAACAGAAAAATAATACATTTGGGATAAGATTATGAGTGCAGATAACCTTTTATCAAAGGCGATAGAACACTTTTCCAAGCATCCAGAGTTCTTTACCGGGATAAAACCTGGTGCCACGATGACTATAACCATAGAAAATGTAGGAAGCTACACGGTCAAGGTAGTAGATAAAAACAAGGTGGAGGTAAGAAAAGGCTATGACGAATCATGTGATATAGAATTCATAGTCACGCCAGAAGCTGAGGAGGAACTCATAAGGCAAAACACGGTTGAAGCCTTCGGGAGACTTCTACTTAAATACTACATTAAACCAGAATACAAGAAGAAAGTAGAGATCAAGCCGAAAAAATCGATAATTGAGATCTCCAAGAAAGGTTATATTGCGTGGACAGCAAAAATAGGCTTCAAAAAACTCTTAGGATAAGATAACGTCTAATACCATCATCAATATAAAACCAGCCATTAAGCCAAAAGTTGCCCTGCTCTCTACCCCACACCTATGCGTCTCAGGAATCATCTCATCACTAACAACATATATCATGGCACCGGCGGCGAATGATAGAGCATAGGGAAGAATGCTAGAGGACAAGCTAACAAGAAAGATCCCTAGAAGCCCTCCGACAGGCTCTACAAGTCCTGAAAGTGTGGAGTAAAAGAAGGCCTTCCATCTCCCATATCCCATTTTAAATAGGGGAAAAGCCACAGCTGAAACCCTCCGGAATATTCTGTAGGCCGATCCCTATAGCTAATGCAAGCGCAGCCTTTACGCTACCCAGGCCAAAGCCGACACCTACTGAAACCCCCTCCGGAAAATTGTGTATTGTAATAGCTATAATCATAAGCCAGATCTTCCCGATTTTAGAACTTGGCCCCTCATACCCTATAAATCCATGGAAGTGTGGGATCGACTTGTCGGCAACGTTAAAAATAGCCCCTCCGAGGCTAAACCCGACAATTACAGGTGCAATTCCACCCATCTCTATGGCGGGCATAAGTAAACTGAAAAAACTGGCTGAAAGCATAATTCCGGCTGAAAAACCCATAAGCATGTCTAAAACTTCCTGTTTAACATTTCCCATAAGGAGTACAGGTATTGCACCTATACCCGTTGATAGCCCTGCGATTAGACTGGCAAGGAAGCCGAGCAGTAGTCTCATCCGCTATCAAACTACAGCATAGTTGAATTAGACAGCACCGTTAGTCTCACAATACAAGCGCGGTTTCCGTCCTTGTTACGCCTTCTATAGCGTGGATTTCCCCGATTATCAGGTTCCTCAGGTTTCTTAGGCTGTCAGCCTCCGCGATCGCGATTATATCTATAGGACCTGAAACCTCATCAACAGAAACAATACCAGGTATCCTCTTCAGCTTATCTCTAACCTCATCAACCATACCGATCTGGGTTCTGATAAGGATGTAGGCTTTAACCATGTAATCCCCATCCATGATAGAACTTACTATTTTTAAGCTTTCCCCATAGCACCATCTTTAAAACCGTCGCTAACCCTCTTACGTATTATAAGTGCATTCTTTATATCTATACCCCGCCACTTGAGGCTGAACCCCGCCGCCTCCAGTACGGGTACATGGTACTCCTCGGGAATACCCATGTCTAACAACGCCCTATAAGCCTCCCCATATGTTATGAACCCTCCCTCCTTAACTACGGCTGAAACCCTTGATGATAGACTTTTATGGATAGCAGTCCCGCCTATAACTAAGTACTCATCCATCTTTTCCGCCTCCTCCTCCAGTATTCTTAGATCTATATGGCTTCTCCTAGCAGCCATCTTTAAGTCTACTATTTCGCCTTTTAGAACTCTTTTAACGGTTTCCACGTCTACTTCCTCTGTTCTACTTTCTCTATATTTGGAGAGGGCTTTATAAACCTGTACTGGGGTTATTTTCCCATCATAGTATACAACTTCCATTGGAAGTTTCTGAAGGGAAGAACAAGCCAGTCTTTTGTCCGCAAAGACTATGATTCTACTCCTGAGCCTCCTTAACTTTTCAATTTTCCTTTTGAGATATTCAGCCGTCCAAAAACCAACTATTTCAACGTACAGCTCTATACCATTTATCGAAACTTTGAAATCGGGTATAACTATATCCTTTCCTGAAACCAACGGTTCCGGCTCTCTTTCCACTTTCCACCCCGCCTGTTGGGCGATTCTGTAAAAGTCCCTCTCAACAGCACTATCGAAAGATTCAACTCTAAATCTCCGCTCCGGGAAGAGTTTTCTCATAGAATCGTCGACGAAAAGTGTTAAGTATTTAGGCCTACCAGAAACTTTCTTCACTACCGAAGCCCTAATACACCAGTTGCTTAGGGAGACTATGCTTGGTACAACTTTCGCCATCGCCGTCCCATATCTTGTTGTCATCTTAATTAGCGATGAAGGGCCGTCGAGAACAATCCTCACACTTTTATCTATCCTATAAGCCGTATACATCAGCCCCCTATACTTGACATCCCTAAGTAGAGGCTTAATCTCCCACCCGGGTGCTGAGGTTTCAACCGTAAGAGAGGCTGCCTTAAAAAGTGCGGTCTGCAGGAGGGCCAGATTATACGTTTTGAGAAGTTCTGGGGCATTAATACCCCTAAACTCCCTGACAATTATAGCATCCTCGCTATCCGAATACATGGATTCTTCTAGCTCCGATTCTCCCACACCAAGAATTCCGGCGGCCCTCCTCAGAACATCCCCCCTAAGCTTGTCTGACGGTAGAAATCCCCCGAATAAATTGTTAACAACACTGTAAACAGTCAGTCTAGCCTTTACAGGCTCAACTTTCGAACTTATCCTTTGTAGTCCGCACCTCCGCAGAAGTAGCACGCTCAACCCCCTGTAGAGCTTGTAATCAACACCTGCAGCTTCATATATCTTTTCTAGGTCCTCCACCCTGCTGCTGAGATCCGATAGGCTCTTTCCGACGCTGCTTTCAAAAAGGCTTATAAGCCCTTTTGCAACATTCAATTCCACTTTTCTGCCTCTTGCGAATAGTATTAATAGTCTGCCTCCACGCATCCTAGCCCTCAGTAGGGGGGACGGAAGCATGGCTTCCACCTCTATGCGCTATGAATGGCCCTTCTCCTCCTCCATGAAATTCAATGGCCCTTCTCCTCCTCCATGAAATTCTGGTTTCAGCCGTTCCAGACGATACAACCTCGTAGAGAATAGCCTGCTTCCCCCGCTTTTTCCTTAGTATCCTCCCAAGCCTCTGTATAAACTCCCTCTTGCTACCTGTCCCTCCAAGGATTATAGCAACACTCGCATCCGGCACGTCTAAACCCTCATCTAAAACTTTAGACGTGACGATTTTCGTGAATTCGCCAGTTCTAAAGCCTTCCAGAATTGCTTTCCGCTCCGCTTTACCGGTCTTCTGTGTTATGAGTGGGATCAGGAAGCGCCTGCTCACCCTCTCAGCCATACTATTAAATTCGGTGAAAATGATAACTTTCTCATCCCTATGGGCCTCCAGCAGGCTCTTTAGAACGTCGATCTTCGACTCAGAGTTTATAGCTATCTTTCTAGCTTCATTCCATGCAAGCAGCGCCCTCCTAGCTGTTTTTGAAGCCCCGCTTCTTACTATAAGCCTCCTAAAATCATCGATAGACCTAATCGTTATCCCAGCCTCCTTAAGAAGTTTTTTATAAGTCCTAACAAGCTGCTCATACCTATCTTTCTCCTCCTCTGCGAGGCTAACAGGGATTCTAACAACCTTAAAGTCTGCAAGGTGTTGGCCCTTAAGATCCTCAGGCCCAAGACGGTAAACAACACCTCCTAGAACTCTGAAAAGATGGATATGCCTCCCATCCTCCCTTTCGAATGTTGCTGTTAAACCAAGCCTGTAAGGTGCTGCAAGCATCTCAGCTATCTGGATATAGCCCTCGGCAGCAACATGGTGCGCCTCATCAAAAACAACGAGTAGAAACTTATTACCAAGCTCCTCAGCTCTAATATAGGCAGAATCATAAGTTGAAACTGTTATAGAACCTAAGACATGCTTGCCTCCACCGTAAACCCCAGGCTCAACATTTAAGTATCGTTTAACCATCCCAAACCACTGCTCAACAAGAGGAAGAGTCGGAACAACAATCAAAGTTGGAGCCTGCAGCTCATAAATAGCTTTAAGGGCGATAAATGTCTTCCCAGACCCGGTAGGGAGAACCACCACCCCTCTCCTACCCGATTTAACCCATGACCGGTAGGCGTTAACCTGATAATCTCTGAGTGAGGCTTCAAAATGATAAATACCTGATGGAATCAAATCTAAAACCCTATCCCTAAAACTAATACCACTCCTCCTTAAATACCCCACAATATCCCTATATCTAAAAGCAGGAGATCTATAACATGAGGTCCTGTCGTCCCATATAGCAAATGGGATGCTAATATCCCCCCTTATAAGAATCGTGCCCCTATCATAGAAAAGCTCGACCTCCAACCCGGAATCACAAGAATAGAGAACATACTACTTTAAAACATATCCTATAGGAAGATGCTAATCCATCTCCGCATCTAGAATCCTAATAAATCTTGGAGGGATATATCTAGAAACGTAGATGTTTTTACCAGCCCTCCTTATATCTATACCCTCAGCCACAGCCCTTCTTGCATCTATAACCAGAACTACAGGATTTTTGTCCCTCCTTAGACCAACGAGGTAGGCGTCTCTAATGTTACTGGTTAGGTGAACCATGTTTCTCCTCATGGGCTTCAAGCCATCCTTTAAAATCGAATCTAAGGCTGACCTCCCTGTTCCATGGTAGAGTACATCCGGAACCCTGCCACATTTATACTCTATTTGGACAGGGGCACTATGGCCATATAAAGCCCTAATTCTTCCGTTTCTAATTTCAAATCTGCCTTTCCCATCTGTTTCAACGATAGCGTAAACATGGACTGTTTTAACCCAGTTAAATCCTCTAAGACTTCTTATCCTCCTTACAAGCTCTTCTACCGTGCAGCTTAGGAAGCCCTCCCTATCTATGCTTGAATTGATGATCTCCGGTTTATGCCTAAGGATTAGGCTTAAAAGCTTGCTTAACCTTAGCCTCCTCTTTCCATCTATCAGTAAAATTGCCGGCAGTCCACAATGTTCCGCACTATGAGTGTATCTCCCACATTTAGCACATTTGTAAATACTCAAGCCTTGAATTTAGCTCAACTATTAAAATATAAGCGTAATGTGTAGGTTTTAGTGGTTAAAGTTGGCTTTTACAGAGGAGGAGGTGAAGTCTGAGGTTATATGGGCGATGAAAGCCCTTTACAACAAGGGTTTAATGACAGGTGTTGGTGGAAATGCAAGCGCTAGGCTGCCGAACTCCGAGGAAATCTGGATAACCCCCAGCGGATTATATAAGCCTAGACTTACCGAAGAAGATCTCGTAAAGATAGATCTCGAAGGAAATGTTATAGAAGGCGTTCTTAAGCCATCCATGGAATGGCATTTTCATACAGAAATATATAAACGAAGGTCAGACGTAAACGCGGTAGTTCATGCCCACAGCCCATACTCGACAGGTCTAGCGATTGCCGGGGTAGAAATAAGGCCAATAACTCTCGAGGCAGCACTGATGCTTGCAAAGGTGCCCGTAGTACCATTTAAGTATCCGGGGACTAAGGAGCTTGCAGAAGAAGTCGGGGAAAGAATAATGGGAACAAGGCTATTAATCCTGCAGAACCATGGTGTAATAGGAGTAGGATATGAAATGATAGAAGCAGTCACAGCAGTGGAAATCCTAGAAGAGGTTTCAATGATGACGTTTATAGCGAAAATGATGGGCCGCCTAATAGAAATCCCTCCTGAAGAGATAGAAGTCATAAAAAAGCTATACAGAATATAGGTGGACGCTAAATGCCGTATGGCTATGTTGGCAGAGTACTCTGGATAAACCTAACCAGCAAGGAGATAAAAGAACTCACATTCGACGATGAAGTCCTCAGAAGCTATGTAGGGGGAAGTGGACTTGCAGCAAAAATAATCTACGAAAACGTCCCGCCGGAAGCAGACCCCCTATCCCCTGAAAATCTTCTCGTATTTATGACAGGCCCATTAACAGGAACAATAATCCCGGGAAGCGGTAGACACACCGTGTCAGCTAAATCTCCACTAACGGGGATATGGGGGGAAGCTAACGTGGGGGGGTACTGGGGCGCGGAACTTAAGAAAGCTGGATACGACGGTTTAATATTCGAGGGAGCATCGGAAAAACCGGTGTACATGCTTATTGAAGATTCAAACGTTCAAATCATAGATGCCGGAGACGTGTGGGGGCTTGATGCGATTGAAACAGGTGAGAAGCTACGTGATAAGCATGGTAAGGTCAGAGTGTCAGCGATAGGCAGAGCCGGGGAGAAACAGGTTAAAATAGCCAATATAATAAGCGACGGCGGAAGAGCGGCGGGGAGAACAGGTCTAGGGGCAGTTATGGGCTCTAAGAAGCTTAAAGCTGTAGCAGTGAAGGGGACAGGCACAATTGAAATAGCTGAACCTCAAAAGCTGAGAAGGCTAATATCAAGAGTACTCGTTACGATTAGGGCTGACCCGCATGTTCAAATACTAGCATCCTACGGTACAGACGGGATCATGCTCCCAATGCATACTTATGGAGACGTCCCAATCAAATACTTCACGGTTGGAGAGTGGGAGGGGCTTGAAAAAATATGCGGTGAAGCAATTGTGCAAACAATACTGGTTAGGCAATATGCATGCCACGCATGCCCGATAGGTTGCGGTAGGATCGTAAAGGTGGATGAAGAACCGTACAAAATGGAAGGACACGGGCCAGAATACGAGACGGCAGCGGCGCTTGGCAGCCTACTGCTAATAGATAATCTGAAAGCAATAGCGAAGATGAACGATCTATGCAACCGCTACGGGATAGACACGATCTCCACCGGGAGTGTAATAGCTTATGCAATAGAGTGCTATGAGAAAGGCCTGCTAAAGACAGGTATGAAGCTTGAATGGGGAAATCCGGATCTTGCGATAAGACTGATAAAAATGATAGGTGAGAAGCGAGGCTTAGGAGAACTCTTATCACAGGGGGTTAAAAAGATGGGTGAGGAGTTGGGGGGAGAAGCTGAAAAGCTCGCACTACATGTTAAAGGCCTCGAAATACCCATGCATGACCCAAGAGCATTCTATGGGATGGCCCTCCAATATGTAACATCTCATAGAGGGGCATGCCACCTGAGAGGGCTAATGTACCAGATAGAACAAGGCGTGAGAATACCAGATCTAGGCATACATAAAAGATACCACAGAGACACCTTAATGGACAAGCCAGAGCCCCTAATAGCGATGCAAAACTGGCACGACCTCCTAGACAGCCTGGTTCTATGCAAGTTCGTTGCAATACCCCCGGCAACCGTGGCAGCAATGTACCAGCTCGCCACAGGCATAGATCTTAAACTCAAAGACCTCCTGAAAGCTGGCGAAAGGACATACAACCTGAAAAGGCTATACAGCATTAAATGCAGTCCCATAGGCTGTGAGGACAAGCTCCCACACAGGTTCATGGAAGAGCCGCTAGCGGAAGGCGGGGCCAGAGGGATGATACCTCGAGAATTACAGGGAGCCCTAAAGAAATACTACGAGCTAAGAGGATGGGATGAGAAGGGAATACCAACAGAGGAAAAACTGAAAGAACTCGGAATAACACAAAGCTAATCCTTCCTAGCTGCTTTGAAAGGTCCGCGGTAGCCCTCAACCGACGGACACCCAACACATCCCCTACTATACTCTTCACATTCAACGCAGATTCTCCCACAAGGCGTAATCCTACCCCTCTTTTCAGAAACCATTTTTAGTCGGACCAGGAGGTCGACATTTTCCCTTCCAAGTAGAATTAAACTACTCTTCCTAATCGCCCTGTGCGTCCTCATCGTGCATGAACCCATGAAAACCTCTATCATCCTCTCATCCTCCGCGACAACCATTCCCATAAGGTCGTATTCTCCCAGCATGCTTGCCGCAAATACTACACGAGGGCATCTTTCAAAGAGCTCAAGTATTTCCCTCCTATATCTCGTCCCCCTTGTTTCAAGGAAGAGCAACGCGACTTTTAAACCCATCCTCTCCGGATCTATAAGCAGTGAGACCCTAGCATAGCCATCTCTCACCATTGCATTAAGCCTATTCATAACAGTCACATGGGATACCCCTATCCTTCTAGCAATCTCAGAGAGCTTAGCCCTGCCATCCATGCTAAGCATCCTTATAATCTCAAATGATATATGGTCAAACCTCAAGACCATACTTACAAAGTGTAAGTTATGTTTATAAAAATCGTTAACCACTGAAAAACCGACCTCCCATGAGAAGGCTATATCTATTTGCTTTATCCCTGTCATGGATGCTTACCCTGTTTTACCCGCCTCGCTACATCCTCATGAGCATAGCAGGCTTAGCCGTGGGGCTTGTAAGCTCATACTTTGGGGTTGGTGCGTGTTTCATCATGGTTCCAGTAATGATATACTTTTTTGAAAACATGGGGACTCCCGCGAGTTTAGCCCCCCTAATAGCCTTCGGAACAAACATGGCCATAGTAGTTCCTACATCCCTCAGTGGTTCAATAAGACATATAAAGGAGCTGAAAAGGAAGGGTTTAAATATTACAATTAGGCGCTACGTTTATTTCGCGATTCCAGTAGCAATAGGAAGCTTCGTGGGCGCGCTTCTAGCATACACGGTTTTCAAGACGTTTAGGATGGAGGCAGGAATATATCTTAAAGGAGCATTCGGCATTGCATGTATAATAGGCGCATACCGTTTCATGACGGCTAAACCGATACCAATTAAAGGTTTAAAACCGCCTAACCTGGCGAAATACAGTATAACAGGATTCTTATCAGGACTTGTAGCTCACTTCATAGGTATAGGTGGCGGAATAGTCTATATGCCAGCACTAAACACCATCCTTAGGATTCCGGTCCACCTTGCGGTTCCACTATCCCTGGCTACGATGATTATAGGGTCCAGTGTAGGTTCCACATCTTTTGCCATCCTTGGGAGAATAGACCAGGCGCTTCACCCCACAGACTATCCTCCCTACTGCTACGGATGGTTCAACATCTTAGCCTTCCTCCTAATAGGGATACCAAGCGTGTTAGCAGCCCAGATAGGGCCTAGGATAGCCCACAGGACAACGCCTAAGAGGTACAAGATCCTTTTAGCAGCGGTCTATACGTACATCGGATTAAGACTATTGATAAGAGTTTACTACCAGCTTCAAGGCCTGAAGCCTCCCATACCTTAGGTACCACATGATTCAACTATGCTAACCCTGTATTTTCTGTCTATTCTACGCCTTCTAACCCCAACTTTTTCTTCTATTAGTGGAAGAAGGCTTCTGTCGATCTCGTATCCAATGGAGTTTCTCATAAGGTCTATGGCAGCCTTCATTGTCGTTCCTGTTCCGAGGAAGGGGTCTAACACCGTGTCTCCTATTATGGAGAACATCCTGATTAGTCTTCTCGGTATTTCTTCAGGGAAAGCTGCAACCCTCCTTTCTACCTCTGGCATCTGCTGTTTGGCTCCAGCTACGTCCCATATCTGGGTGAACCACTGGTCTCTCTCTTCCTTTGTATACTTGCTTGCGTATCTTAGGGGGTCGTGAGGCTTAAACCTCCGTGGCTCTCCCTTCCTAAATATTAGGATGTACTCGCAGTCAAGCGTTACATAGGCGTTCGGGGGCAGCATTCCAGAGCCTAGAAATGCCCCCTTCCCCTTATATCTTGGCTTAGTTGTAGGTTTTTTCCACAAAATATATGGTAGAGTTACAAAGCCTATCTTCTCAAAGATCTCAATCGTCCTTGCATGGTTTGGAAAAACCCTAAATACTTCCTTAAACGTCCTTGTGGCATCCCCAATGTTGACGCATGCGATCCCACCCGGGATTAGAACCCTGTAAACCTCCCTCCAAACCATTTCAAGATTCTCATGCATGAGATCATAGATCTCACGCACATACTCGTCTCTACTGCTGGCCTCCATTTTTCTCCAAAGCCTATCAATCTTCTCATCAAGATTTCTAAAGAGGCTATCCCATATCTCAATCATGGGGTACGGAGGCGATGTAACAACCAGATGGATGCTTTCATCCTCTATTTCACGCATACTCCTGGAGTCCCCGATTATAACGGTATGTTTAGTCTCTATTTCATGCATGCCCGAAGAAACCACAGAAACCCCTATGAAGCATTATTCTAAACGAGTGTAAAATAGACTCTTTTCTTCCCCCGACCTTTATTCTCAACTTTAAGTAGTTTTATCTGTCCTATCTCAGCCGTATTTGAAACGTGAGGGCCGCCGTCTGCTTGTACGTCTACCCCCGGTATCTCTACTATCCTCAATATCTTAATGTCAGGCGGCATTCTCCTATCCAGCTTAACTATGCCAGGGATTTTCAGAGCTTTTTCGCGTGGGAGGAAATAAATCTTAACGTCGATACCTTTTGCTATTATCCGGTTAACCTCTTCGATCGCTTGTTTAAAGAGTTCTTTTCCACCCTTTTCCAAGCTGAAGTCTGACTTAGCCTTTTCAGGATCTATGTGCCCCCCGGTCACCAGTGCTGAATATTCTCTGTAGAGGACAGCGGCTAATATGTGATCAGCAGTGTGCAACTTCATTAGTCTATATCTCCTCTCCCAGTCTATTACACCTGTAACCTTACAACCAGCTTTAAAGCATGGATCTGGCTCAACGACATGAAATATTCTTCCATCTTCAGACTTTACCACGTTAACAACGCGGTACTCGGCATCCCCATGCCGTATAATTCCGGTATCGTTAGCAACCCCCCCAGATAGGGGGTGAAACGCTGTTCGGTCGAGGACGACGCCATCATCGGAGATCTCTATTGTTACAGCCTCAAATTCCCGGAGATACGAGTCTCTCTGGTAGAGAAGCTCGGTCAAGAGTTGCACCCCCTACATATCAGTATCCCAACAGTTAAAATTGTTCTTAAGTTTTACCTGTTACCTCCGGAGAGTTATAAAGCGGTAATTTCACTTTGATTCTGTAGAATAGGAAGAAAGAGAGAAGAAGGTGCTAGCATGAGCTGTGGGTAATAGCATTCGTTGGGCATGCGTTAACACAGGCGCAGCATTGAATACACTGGTCGATGTTCGGAGCTGTAGACTTCCCCTCAACCATCTCGAACACGCCTACGGGGCAGACCTGAACACACTGTTCACAGCCTTCACATTTATCATGATCTATCTGTATCTCTATTCCAAGACTCTCGGATTTCCATGTCTTCACAGACATCTTTACACCTCCTCTTCTTAGACGATACGGAAATAATAAAAATATTTAACCGCACTATCAGTGATGTGGGTGCCAAGTGGTTAAGCATAATCGGACTGTCGTCCGCATTTCTACTTATCACGGCGAGTTTTAGTGTCAAAACAAGTTTTACCTCTAATGGGAAGGTTGCAGTCATTCTGGCGGTAAATCAGTATGATCCAAACGCCCTTCTATATTCAAGTATATATGCTCCGCTCTCTGTTCATGAAGGCTATACTCCTATCCTCCTAACCGGAGAAGACCGTCTTGACCGATCCATTAGAAACTTTCTGGAATACTATGACCCTGAACTTATAATTGCAGTCAACTGCCCATCAAACATCATCAATACACTTTCAAAAATCACGTCTGTCCAAGATGAAAAGTATAGTACTCCTGGGGAGGCCTCCGTATCATTAGCGCTGGAAGGCTGGAGCAAACCTGAAACAGTGGTGATAACAATGCCGGAGGATGCCGTTGAAGCCTCGACGATAGCTTCAACATTAAACGCGCCTCTCATACTATACTCAGACGAGGCGATATCCCAAATTTCACAGTGGAATGCAACAGTCTACGCCTACAATTTTAAGCCCTCAGGAATCCCTTCCAAATACATCCCGGAAGATAGGTATCTAGATTTCTTTATAGGGGTTGACGGGATCGACTACATTGTAGTCGCCGATTTTGAAGACGCAAACTCCGCATACGGACGCCTATCCATAGTAAGCCCTCTTATAGCGGCAATCCACAATGCACCAATAGTATCTATAAACTCGGCGGAGAATTTAATCCTAAGCTACGATGTGGAGTACGTCGCAGTCTGCGGCGGTCTGGACACCTTCCCACTTGTCGAAAACGGGTATCACCTAGCGTGGCACGACTACCCATTCTATGAAAACGCACTACAGGAGCCACTCGAGATACTTGACTCTGACAAGTACGTCGACGTCGCTGTGGGCAGAATCATAGGCGAAAACCCGTACGCCGCCTCAGCGCTTATAGGCAGGACCTGGACCTACCATGAAAAAGGCGTCATAAAAGACTCTCTCGGGGTATACAGCATATACTCAGGCTTAGACGAGCTTGCCGACGGATATATCAACGCGCTTTCAGCAGCCGATATCTGGGCAGATGCCATGGGAGGCGAATCCCACCATAGTATCGGCGAATCAGCCTCCTCAATACTGGGTAAAATGCCCGGGAAAGGTTTAATAATGCTCGTCGGACACGGAGACTACGGCACAATAACAACAGCATCCGGAGTCATAGATCCGCAGGCTATAAGTAATACCGTACTCACCTCGCCGATAATACTCTCCTCCTCATGCCATTTCATGGCAGACCTAGCCACACCGTCAGGCTCTCTATCACTTTCCATGGTTTCATCCGGAGCTGTAGCAGTAATAGGTGCAGCAACTCTCCAGGAAAGCGAGGCAGCCTTCTTCCACTTTGTAAACCTTGTATCACTAATCGCCTATAACGGTCTAAGCATAGGAGAGGCGTCGAAGATGGTTAAAAACATGCTCTTACTCTCAACGAGAGGTCTACCCTACACATGGGTCGAAAACGTGGCAGGAGGCTCGAACACAGCGTCAACCTCCCTAGGGCAAATCCTGATCGGAGATCCAGCATTCACCCCCTGCCCCAAGCCCAAGTCTAAGATATACACATCCTTTAAATGGGGGAGAGCCGGATACGCAACCGTTGAAGACCTAACCATAGAAGGAGGAATCACCCTAGACGTTTTAGGAGAATACACGAGGGATATACCTGAAAATGAGATAGACGAGTTCAACTTCAACACAATATTACATCTCAGCCTGGTGAGAGGGCTGGGCGTGTCACCAAGGCTCAACGAGCACGAGGGAATAGCTGATGTACCACCCCACCTCTACATCGAGCTCGAACTACCAAGGGGAGACCTCCACATTAAACATTGTAAAGATGCAGAACTACTCTACGACAAGTCCAAAAACAATGGGAAAACAATCCTACACATATCCCTAACAGTCAGAGGGCCGAACCCATCGTTCTCCGTAGAGTACAAGGTGAAACCCGTGAAAATATCAGACTCAATCCGGGAAGCTCAGTACTACCAGGTATATACATCCGCGTACGGGCCAGACATGGGATACGCAACTATGCTCCTTGAATCTCTAGGCGTTAAATCCACATTAACAGCTGTAAACCCATACTACACTCTGATAGTAGGCGGCCCGCTGGCGAACCAAATGGCAGACGAATATAACAAGTGGATAGGGCTGTCCTTCACAATATCAGAAGGTAGGGTCACCCTAAACCTAGAAGGGCTAGGGAACTATACAGGAGTAAGCAGCTTCGGCTTTGTAGACTATGCAGCAATAATAAACCTTGTAGACGACGGCAGAAAAATCCTACTAATAGAAGGGTGCACAAGATATGGAACC
>JAOZGB010000013.1 GCA_027491935.1 Thermoproteota archaeon
CAGGCTCAGACGGATACTTCGAATGCTGGTTTAGCATCCCGCAGGCTGAACCCGGAAACTACATGATCCAAGCGTTTCTGGATGGTGAGAGGCCTCCAAGCAAGCCTGAAGCCGAAGCCCCATTCACGGTTCTAGAGTCTCCACTAATAACCCTAACCCCAGCAGAGGCTATGAGCCATGACACAGTTAAGGTTCAAGGCTTAAACTTCGCGCCGAACTCAACAGTCACAATATACTTCAACAGAGAAAACATGTCGATGGCTGAGGCTGACAGCTCAGGAGCGTTCACGGCAACATTCAAGGTTCCAGAGCTCCCACATGGAGTATATGTGGTTGAAGCCATAGATGATGCTTGGAGAATCCCTGCTGAAGCCAACTTCACAATCCACGAAGCCTACATATCAACCAGGGCAACCCTCTACCTCACAGGAGACACGTTAAGCTTCAACATAAAGTGTACAGGAGCATTCAAGGCAGGCTCAGAGATAACTGTGGCGATAGTCGATCCTGAGGGTGTCCCATTCAAGACTTTGCGGATACCAGCATCCGAAGCCGTCAAAGTTGGAGGATGGCATGTCCTACCATACGGCTTAACAGTCGTGATGCTGCCTTCAGACGCAGCAGAAGGAGAATGGAAATGGACAGCGAAGTTCAGGTTAGAGTGCACACCGGACATAGAGAGAACAATTACGGGAGCGTTCACCGTTGAATCCAAGCCCTCACTATCAACGCTAACGGATAAGCTGGACGAGCTAGAAGCAAAGATAGGCGATGTACTCGTCAAAGCAGACGAGATCTACGTCCTAATCGAGACATCAAGGGGAGACATCCTAGCGAGAATAGACGAGCTGAACGCCTCGATAGTTGAGCTTAGAGGAGACGTGGCGGTCTTGGACACGGCGCTAGGCCGGATCGAGGTAGATGTTGAAGTATTAAACGCCAGAGTAGTCGAGATAGAGGGCTCGATAGCGACGGTCTCAACGATTCTAGGAGAGATCCAGGGGATAATAGCCTCAGCAAACGCTACAGTAGTCGAGGTTATAGTTCCAAGACTTGGAACGATAAACGCCAGATTAACAGCTGTGGAAACAGCCTCGGCAAACGTCCAAGCGACAAGCACAGCGCTGGCAACAATAATATACGCCGCAACAGCAATAATGGCGGCAGCGGCAGCATCCTCAATAATGACACTGATAATGCTGAGAAGGAGAACAGCAAGCTAAACGCATCCCTAACTCTTTTTCTTAGTAAGCACAACTATGGTGAAGTGTATTTCTATGTTAAAGTCTAGTGAAATATTTTTTGCTTTTAACATTTAATAGTTAAAGTTATATAGTGCAGGCGCTGAAACCTTATGTTCAGAGGAGCTTTGTCTTCTGAGTCCGTTTTCAGGTTGTTTCGGATGGTGTTTAAGGACGATGTGAGATTTAAGATCATCGAGGTTCTTGCGTGCCGTGAGGCTGTGAATTTGAGGGCTCTCTCCAGGGCTGTTGGTATGCACCACAAGAACGTGCGGAGGTATCTGGACGAGCTCGTAGAGAAGGGTGTTGTTAAATCTGTTCAGGTGAGCTCTGCAACTGTGGTTTACAGGCTTAACGACGACTACAACTTTCTGATGGAGCTCTTCCGGTCAGCCTGATCCTCACGTCAACCCTCTCGACGCTGCCAGTTAACTCTATACAGTAGATCCTGCCGCACCATGGACACTCCCCCTCAAAGTCCTCAGTAACGAACTTCATTCCGCAGTCGCATAAGATTGCAAATAATACCCTCTTCAGTTCAGCTCTAGCCAAGGCAACGTCAACATATTCTCAAATTGAAGTTATTGAAAAAAGTACTGCGCCAAACTGCTCTAAATAGAACCCGATGGAGCCACTTCACTTTTATAGGTGCGTTTCCGCTAAGAATGGTGCATTTTTGCACCATTTGGAGCATCACCTTTTTGAAGAGCACGTAATATTAAATGTTTTTTAGGGGATCGTTCATGCCCATCAGTTATGAGGAGCTTAGGATCTGCTGGGTTAAGGGTTGTAGGAACGGCAACGTAAGGATGTTGACCAGGATTCAGAGGGCACATTATAGGGCGTGCTTGCTGCTTGCGAGGAGGCTGGGCCGCATAATCAGCACCCTCTTGGTGAAACAGCTTAGGGCGGTCATGGATGTACTTTTAAGCAGCCCAAGGGTCAAAGCCTTGAAGGCCGGGTTAGAGAGGGCTCGTGAGATCATCCGAGGCAACATCCTATCCTGGGCCCCTCAAGTTAGAAGGTGGCTCCAGGAGGAGGCTTACATACTCTACCTAGGGTTCATGAAGCTCAATACACCAGCCTGCTTCAGGCTGTAGGTGGTGAGGAGATGAGTAGAGATCAGGCTATCGGGTTTCTCCTCCTCATCGGATGCATCTTGGGAATAGTTCTGTATGGATGGCTTGTCTTCCTCTCAGAGTGGTTCCTCCTAGCACTCCAAGTTACAGGATTCATAGCCGTAGCCGCAGTCCTAGGAGTATTGGCTTGGATAGGGTACACCCTAGCCACCACACCGCCTCCAAAACCCATAGAGGAAATCGAGAAGGAATTAGAGGAAGAGCTTAAGGAGATAGAGAAGGAAGAGTAGCGGTTCTGGCTTTCATCTCTCCCCTTCCGGAAAGGGACTTCCCGCCGACAAAGTTAAAGAAGAGGATTAGAAAAACTGGAGCATTCAACCTCCAAACATGATGAGGGAAGGAAGGGAAAGAAGAGATATAAGTCGATATCCCTTCCAATGCCCCTCGTAGAAGACGTCGAAAAGATAGTTGAAGAGTGTAGGTGCTGGCCGACAAAAACAGCTTTCATGCGCGAAGCAATAATCCGGAGGCTTGAAAGATATAAGAAGAAAATCCAAACAAAAGAGAGCCGTAAAGAATGAAGAGACAATATAAAAGAGCTGGATATACGGTCATAAAGTTTCCGATGATGCTTATGGAGGAGGTTGAAGCAGTCATGGACGCCGTTGGATACTGGCCGAACATAACAGACTTCATAAGGGAAGCAATAATCCACAAACTAGAAGAATATAAGGATTTGCAAGAAAGGAGATAATAAGCAGAAACATCAATATCGCAATTAAGAAATCCGCAGCGATATGAAAGTGAATTTTGCCAACCACAAAAAATATGATAGATCAAAATTCAAGATCGTATACTTCCTAGGAACATGCTGGGAGGCATGGGGAATCCTGAATAAAATGCTGGAGGCTATGTAGATCATGGCTTATAAGAGGGTTCTCGTTACTGGTGGTGCAGGTTTTATCTAAGCCTCGCAAGAAGACCCCATGCGAGAGCGTGGGGATGAATTGCGATAAACAAATAAATAGCACGTTTGAAACCTTTTTCAGGGACGTTCCCATGCAGAAAGACGTTCAAATAACGATTGTAGGAAAGGTCTTCAAGCCTAATAAAAGAAAGGTCTTAGCCCTAAACATAGCTCTTGACGAATATCTTAGACTTGTTAAATGGTATTTACAATTCAACTCGACTTCTAAGAAGTTTCTACATGAAAATGGTTATGAACTGGCTAGGAAGTATTTTGACCTTAATACAGCTTTAATCCAGACAGCAAGGGATAAAGCTATTGAAATATTGAAGTCATTTAATGAACTGAAAAAGCGAGGGACGGTCAAGTCTAAAAAGCCTATACTCAAAAGGATTTCAATTCGTTTTGATAAGAGATGCTATAGCTTTTCAAAGACAACCAATGTTTTAACACCATACTGGCTAACATTGAGTCTTAATAGGCGAGAGAGAATTAGCTTACCGATAATCTTTGGGGAAAGACAGAAACAAAGAATAGAAGATGCGTTCAACGGTGTTTGGTCTTTCATTATCGTTGAAATGGTTAAGCGAAATGGAGAATGGTATGCACACTTCATCTTAACGAAAACTGTTGAGTTCACAGATAAACCTGAAACCGTGATAGCGATAGATAGAGGAGAAGTCAATTTAGCCGTTGCAGTCGCTATTTCAAAGAAAAATCCAGAAAAGCCTATGAAGGGACAATTCTGGAGAGGTTCAGAGATTAAACGAATTAGAGGACTATATCACCATATCAGAAGGAATCTTCAAAGAAAAGGTAGAATTGGAAAGGTCAAGGAACTAAGAGGAAAAGAGAGGCGTAAAGTAAATCAGATGCTCCACATAATAGCTAACCAAATAGTCGCCTATGCAAAACAATTCTCAAAACCCATAATAGTCATGGAGAATCTGAATGGGATACGAAGAAACTTCAAAAAATCAAAGAAGCTCAATAGGCGTTTTCACTCACTACCATTTAGGAAACTTCAAGCATACATAGAATATAAGGCGAATCTTGAAGGTATAGAGGTAAGATATTTAACAAAGGAGGAAACCAAGAACACATCCAAGACATGCCATAGATGCGGGTATGTTGCCCGAGTCAAGGGAAGACTGTTCAAATGTCCAAAATGCGGAATGGAATATAATAGAGACCTAAACGCATGCATCAACATAGCCTATGCGTTAACGAGACGCATGGGATGGGGGAGCTGTGAATCCCCCGAACCGGCAGATGTGACTGAAGGTGTGAAGCCTCAGGCGAACGCTGGAAGCCCCATCCGAAAGGGTGGGGTAGTTCACTTACGTCTCTACCTGCGCTGTTTACGGGCAGCCTAAGTATCTGCCGATCGATGAGGAGCACCCCACTAATCCCATCTCTCCCTATGCCGAGTCGAAGCTCAGGGCTGAGAGGCTCTGTTTAAGGTTCTACAAGGATTACGGCTTGGATGTCACCATCTTTAGGCCCTTCAACGTTTATGGTCCAAGGCAGCGTAGCGACCAGTATGGTGGGGTTATCGCAAGCTTTATTGAACGATTGCGTTCCGGCAAACCGCCAACCATCTATGGGGACGGCTCCCAGACAAGAGATTTCATCCATGTTTGGGATATTGCTAGAGCATTCATTAAGGCCTTGGATTGTGACGATCTGTCCGGCGTGATCTTGAATGTTGCAACCGGAAACCCGACCTCAATCAGGGAACTCGCCCATATGCTCATGCAATTACTTGGGGTTAAGGGGATGAAGCCGCAATACGAGGATGCGAGGAAGGGCGATATAAAACATAGCTACGCAGATGTCAGGAAGGCAAGAAACCACCTAAGATTCACACCTCAGATACCTCTCAAAGAAGGATTATTAACGTTACTTTAGATATATTCCTCTAGATGTTAATCTGGAAGATGACAGAAAGATACGTTTCCAGATCCCCTCTATTCCGGGCTTGTTGAAATATTTAGGTCTCGCCTATGCCTGAGTTGATGCTGCATTTTTCGGTTATATTTGCTTTAGCCGCTCCCAGGCTGGGTTTGAAGAGGGCTCTACTTGTCTCGTTCATAGCTTTGCTTCCAGACTTGGATGTTCTGCTTCAGGTTCACAGGTCTATGAGCCACTCTATCATTCTGCTAAGCCTGGCTTATATCCCTATACTTTTAACGGTTTACAGGTTTAAGCCTGACCGCTCCACTTTGGCTCTGTTGGGTTTGCTGGCTCTTCTGAGCCACCCGTTAATGGACTGCTTCCAAACCTACACGCCTATATTATATCCTCTTCTCGACAGGTCTCTATGGTTTAGAGTTGACGGCGGCGTCCACATTTCGCCGGGTGGGCTGACACCTACGGTGACGGCTGGCGTCGAGGCAACCCCTACAATATTCAAGCCCTTCAAGGCTATGGATGCACCCGTCTTCACGAGTGGAGGCTTCATCCTATCTCTGCTTCTGGTAGCTGTACCCTTGATTCTGAATGTTAAGGCCTGCGGCTATCGGAGGATGTTCACTTCCTCCCCATCAGGGAACTACCATGCTGCGGGGTTTAATGGCGCTGAACTCGCCTCGTCCGGTCGGGGAGCAGCTGTAGATAAGGGTATGGTTACCGTGGTTCTGCCCACATTGAATGAGGAAAATGGTGTTGGCAAGGTTATAGATGAGCTTAAGGGTTTAGGCTACCATAAGATCCTCGTTGTTGATGGATACTCGACGGATGGAACGGTTGAGGCTGCAAAGAGTCGGGGCGTCGATGTCGTTTTTCAGCGCGGCAGGGGTAAGGCTGGAGCAATAAGGACCGCCATAGACATGGTTGAAACCCCTTACATGCTTGTGATGGATGCTGATGGAACATACGACCCTAAATACATTGGGCGTATGCTCAACCACATCTCCGAATATGACGAAGTAATAGGATTTAGAGTGGATAGGCATAACATTCCACTCCTACATAGGCTCGGCAACCATATGATAAGCCTTTTCTTCAGCCTCCTGATGGGATACAGGCTCTCGGACCCATGCAGCGGAATGTACATGCTGAGAACTGAGAGAGCTAAGAGCTTGGAGCTGACGAGTTCAGGATTCGATGTCGAGGCTGAGATAGCCAGCCAGATAACGTCCTCAGGAAAGATCGCTGAGGTTCCAGTCGGGTATAGAAGGAGGATAGGGAAGAGGAAGCTCTCAACATGGAGGGACGGACTAAGAATACTGCTCACAGCATTCAAGATGTGCTGGCTATACAACCCAGTCTTCCTATTCTCAGCCTTTACAGCGCTCCTAGCCGTTCCAGGCGCATACATACTCCTATGGCAACTATACATCAGGTGGATTTACGGATCTGAAGCATGGTCCATAGGATGGACATGGCTAGGCCTAACCCTACTAGTAGTAGGGCTTCAAGGCCTATCAATAGCAACAATATCACTACTCCTAAAGAGGATGGAGAGAAGAATCATCAACATGCAGAAGAGACATACCCATGAACACTAGCGTCGACAAGGATCTACTCTTGATAAATTTCCTTTCGGCACTACTTATTCTAGCCATAGTTTTCTCTCCTAAATCTAGAATAGATCTTGAAAAAGGATTGAAAGAGCCACTAGGATGTGGCTCCTAAATCTTTTTAGGAGTTTTTACCATTTGTCTGTTGACTTGATGAGTAGATTACATGCATATGAAACGAGAATGACCATGTATCTATTACTTTTCAAACCGTATGTTGAGGAGGCTAGCATTGTCGCTGACATTGGGTGCGGTGCGGGTGTTTTTAGTATGGCTTTAGCTAGAGAAGGACGCTTAACAATAGCCTTAGACATTCAGGGTGAGGTGCTAAGGCGAATTGAGGGCTCTAAAGTTGAGAGGGTGCAGGCAGATGCCCACTATCTTCCATTTCGTGAAGAGACCATTGATTGCGTTCTCTCTCTCACTAATGGAACATCTTCAGAAGCCAGAGGAGCACGTTAAGGAGCTCCATAGAGTACTAAGGATGGGCGGGAAAGCCATAATTCAGCTGCCCAATCTCCAATATCCATTTGAGCCCCACAGCAAATGGCCTCTACTATGTTTACTGCCAGAATCATTCCAGTCAAAGGTTTTCAAAGCAATTAACTACTCTTACGTGAACATGAAAGTAACCATAAAATATGCTCTAGCCCTACTCTACAAGACAGGCTTTAGAATAATTAAGACTATGAAGGTTTATCACGTAAGCATAATGAAGTTGTTGCCAATGTCTCCCTCCTACATCTTCATCGCCGAGAGGGCATGTTAGACCTCTTAGCCCTAGCATTAGCTGGGATACATTTCGGAGTTCCATTACTCTACTACTCTTATCTAAAACGTAGATATTTGAATAAGCCTTGGAACATTAAGATCGACGAGAACTATAAGCCCAAAGTTACGGTCATAGTACCAACGTACAAGGAGGCTAAATTTATCTGGAGTAAGCTTGATAATCTCTACGCTCAAGAATATCCAAAGAGCCTAATAGAGGTAATAGTGGTTGACAGTAAGAGCGATGATGGAACTGTAGATCTTGTTAAGGAGTGGGCTTCTAAGCATCTAGGCTTTAACATAAGGCTTATAGAGGAAGATAGGCGCTACGGGAAGTTTCACGCGCTACAAACCGCCTTAAGAGAGGTCGACCCGAGTAGCAAGGTAATAGTGTTTACGGATGCTGACGCCTTCTGGGAGCGTAACGCCCTGAATAACGCTTTAAGCTATTTCGCTGACCCGTCAGTAGGCTCCGTAACTGGAAGTATCGTGTATATTACTCCGATTAACGGCGGAAAATATTTGGAAAATACGTATCGCGAATTTTACAACATGGTTCGGGTAGCTGAATCGAGAAAGTACGCTACACCGGTTCATAACGGTCCGTTTCTAGCTATCAGAACAAGTTTACTTAGGAGATTCGGCTTGCCAGACTTTCCTGGAAGCGATGACAGCGCTTTTGGGTCTTTCATAGCCTTTGCTGGTTATAGAGCTATACAAGTTAGTGATGTCATCGTTAAGGAACCTGTAAGAGGGAACCAGCTCTATAGGAAAGTTAGAAGAGCTCAACATCTATTGTTAAGCTTCCTTAAGACAAAACAATACGTTAAGAAGCTAGGAGTTTACATGCGTACCAAACCGTTTGAAAGGATCTGGAAAGTGGAATGGTGGCTTCACGTGATTAATCCATGGCTCTTAATCGTATGCGCAGCTCTCCTCGTAATGGGTGCATTTTATGGATCCTTTACAGCTCTAATGTTGCTAGGAGTAGGGTTAATGCTTCTAACATTGAAGGCGTATAGAACGTGGGTGTTACAGCAACTCTACCTTGTTATAGCCGCGATAAGAAACCTGTGGACGAGAGAAATCGCCTGGGCTAAATAATGGACATAGCAGTGGTCCACAACTTCGGTGAGCATCTAGGCGGAGGAGACCTAGTAGCGCTAGACATGATGGAGGCCCTCCTTAACGAGGGGCATAACGTATGGCTGTACACATCTTATCCTCAAGGACTCAACATAACGATTAACTGCTTCTTAAAGGACGAAAGGCTGGCCGAGAAAGTCGAGGTCAGAAGCGTTCCTGTGCCTGAGGCCGTGAGACACCCCTACAATATCTATCTAATGACAAGGAAAGCGATAGGTGAGCTCAAGAAGCTCAACCTTGTCGTGTTCTTCGATGACATACCTAAGCTAGCTCTAGAGCTGAGAAAGATTCTGGTTTATGTTAACTACCCCCATATCGCAAGGATACTACTTGACCAGCTGGTACCCTACCGATATCGACACAGCCTTAAGGGTAGGGTGGTCTGGGAGGCTCATAGCCTGCTCTTTAAGAGATGCTTTCTGACAGACTGGAATAAACCCAATATATTCGTGGCGGTAAACTCGACCTTAACCTATAGGCATGTAGCTAAGGCGCTTAGGCCTAAGCATATAACGAAAATCTATCCACCCGTACAGGTAGAGCAAGTAACTAGGTATGTAGAGGGAAGTGATGATAATAAGGAGAATTTTGCTGTTTATATAGGTAGGATACAGCCCGAGAAAGGCATCGCAGACATAATTAAGGCGCTTGCTCTAGTAAAGAATTCTGGCATCGGCATCAAGATAATGGGTTTTCTATTCGACGAAAAATACCTGAAGCATCTCATAAACTTAGCGAAGAAGCTAGGAGTTGAAGGAAACGTAGAGATAATGCCCAATGCACCAAGAAGGACTGTGCTAGAGTCGTTAGCGAAGGCTAAAGTGTTAGTCCATCCAGCACATTACGAGCCGTTTGGAATATCCGTTATCGAGGGCATGGTTGCGAGATGCTTACCTATAGTTAGGAAAGGATTTAATGGCCCATGGCTAGATATTGTGAGAGAAGGCAAGTATGGCTTTGGCTTTAGTAATGTTAAAGAGCTTACAGATGTGGTGAAAAGGGCCGTCGATTTCTATGATAGCCTTAATGTGAAGGCTGTAGTTTCAAGGGCTTTGGATTTCAATGAAGTAAGATTCAAACAAAAGTTTGTTAACATGCTACGCTCTCTTTACTCTTAGTAACTAGAAAGAACCATGAGAATCCCTGAGAGAACGTTGCAGTACATCTATGACCTAGATTTGGCCAGTAAACTTGCGGGTCTTAACTTACTTAATGGTAGAGGTAAGCTGGCATTGGATGTTGGCTGTGGTAAAGGCTATGGGCTCCTGGCTCTGAAGGCCCTCAGCTACGAAGTTTATGGATTTGATGTGAATCCGGAAGCCGTAGCTACATGTAGAAGACTGGGCTTCAATGTTATTTTACATAATTTAGAGCAGGGAATACCATTCAATATGTCTTTCGACCTTATAACATGTTTCGACACTCTAGAACATGTAAGAGACCTAAGAAGAGCATTGAAAAGCTTGCTGAGCGCTAGATGGCGAACCCTGGTCATAACAGTCCCTAATCTCTACACTGAATTCCTAAGGCTGGCTTACTTAACGCTTAAACGCAGAGCTAGACCCTCTATCACCATGGGCTCAGGACTAATCTTAAAGGATCCTGACCACATTAACATGTATAGTCCACCCACGTGGCTACGCGTATTTGTACAATACTTAAAGGAGATGAACGTTAGAGTAAAGTTTAGGCTAGCAACATATATGCAGCCAGTGTTGAGTAGCAAAGTATTCTACCTAAGACTGCCTCTCGTAGGCTCAAGCATGATGATCGTGGCTCTTAGAGCATGAGGATTGCCATAGTCTGCCCCTATTATCCTTGGCCCCCATCTTTCGGGGGAGTTGAAACCATTGTGCGAAACGTGAGTATCAAGCTAGCTAAGAGGGGTCACGAAGTATACGTTGTGACCACCCCATTTGACGTAACGACGATGAAGCAGGTTTCAGAGTACGGGGTGGAGGAGCATGATGGTGTTACTATCTATAAGCTTAAGCCTGGAAGGATTAAGATAGGCTACGCTAGAGTTCTGAAGGGACTTAAAGAAACAATAGAAGAGATTGGGCCGGAAGTAGTGCATGAGCATAACCTCCATCCACATTTATTTCAATTGGCCAAGTGGAAGAATGAGCTCGGCTATAGATTATTTGCTGAGTTACATCACCCTGCAGTCGAACTCGACTTCATAATACAAAAGTTGATGATACCGCTCGCTATTATGTGGCTCAAACGTATAGGCGAAACTGTAGATACGTTCGTAGCTCACACAGCATTAGAGAGGGAGTGGCTAACTTCTAAAGACATCCCTAACAACAAAATCGTACTGGTAAGGTTCCCAGCTATACCGTTAGAGCTAACGAACTATGAGGTATGCTTAACGAGTTTAGGTGATATTGCATATTTAGGCAGAATTGTCCACCGAAAAGGTTTGCATGTATTTCTAAAAGCTTTGAGCATAGTAAAGCAGAACTTTAACGAAATTAAAGTTAACATAGCGGGCCCCTCAGACTTACGATACCTAGAAAGCTTGAAAATGTTGATTAAACGACTAAGGCTTAAAGATAATGTATCCTTCACAGGCATCGTTGATGAGGAAAAGAAGTACGAATTCATAAAATCCCATAAGATTCTTGCACTACCATCACTCAAGGAGTACACCCCCGGTGTACTCCTTGAGGCCCAAGCTCTCGGAGTCCCTGTCATAGCCACTAGAGTAGGCGCGGTTCCTGAGATAGTGTTAAACGGAGAAACGGGCATTCTTGTTAAAGCTGGTGACGAATATGAGTTGGCTAAGGCAATAGAAACGTTGATTACGAATGACGAGCTTAGAATATGTTTTTCAGTCAAGGCTCGGGAATTCGCTAAGAACTTTACCTTAGAGAAAGCTATTGACAGGCTTGAACGGATCTATGATGGGCTTTTATTTGATAGTGGGAGGGCAACCCAGTAAAGATATTATTAATAGCCCCCTGGCTTGTGAGATGGATATACAATGTGTACTAGCGAGTGCGTGTGTATAAGCTATTGCGCCCATATGGCTCTTTATCAAACTATTGAGAAGATTTCAGGGATCAAGTGTAAAGCCCATTTATGGGCCTCAAATTTTATATTTAGAAGTTTGCAGAACCTGTAACCTTGAATGTTTAACGTATCTCCACTGACTTTTTCCAGAGGATGAGCGAATGGGTTTTATGCCTGTAGAGGATGTTGAAAGAATCCTAAATAATGTTGGCAGTTACGTGATTGGTGTAGGTCTTGGAAGATGGGGTGAGCCGTTACAGCATCCTGATCTCATAGATGTATTGAAGCTTATTGAGTCTAGGGGGTTACTTATTTCCTTTGATACTAACGGCCTTATTACTTAAAGAATATGCCGATGGCCTTGTTAAGGTGAAGACATTATCCCATATCGGGATAAGACTTCCTACCCGGTAGCGTTAATAAAGCACACAGCGTAATTAAGGCCCTTGAGGAAGTACTACGTTTAATTGAAGCAAACAGGAACAGAAGTAAAAAGGTATCCGTTGGTCAGGGTCACTGTAACCTTAATGCACCGCAACATTTCTATGCTTCCTAAGCTAGTCCATTAGCATATAAATATGGAGCTAGGTGGCTTGACTGTCACGAAGCCATAGAATTTGACAGAGCAAAACTCAATTCGCCATATGCTCCTCCCACATTTGAAGAACTATCCAGATATTTCGCTGAAGCTAAGGCTTTGGGGGGCTAGGAGTGAGAGTTACCTATGGTAGAAGAACTGAAGATGTGAAAGAGAATAGGTGTAAAGAAAGTATACCGTGTACTACACCATGGAACTCCGTATTCATAGATTTAGAGGTCAGGTTCATCCATTTTGTTATTACTTATCTTTAAACCTAGTAATCTAAAGGCTTAGAAGCTAATAAGTATTTGGAGAAGCACAGAATTTAGAACTTTTCGATTTAAGCTAGCTAATTATAAAGAGCCATTCTGCGAAAAATGTATGAAGGGGCTTTAATGTATAGGAACTGGACATAGGTAGCTATGACCTTTCTACACCCACTTTTGTTAATGTTTTCAAACAGTCCTATACGTAACATTACTAACCTGCGGTTCAAAGGTTGAATGCTACAGAAGGGAATACACGGTGGTTATGATGATCCTTCTAGTAAGCTGTGTCTTCATGCCGTGGGATTCTATGTTTATAGCATGGGATGGAGCAGTTTACTCCTGTTGCATGCATCTTAGCAAGCCCTTAGGCAATATTTTTGAATGAGATTTAAGGGAGATTTGGAGTGAGAAGCGCTACCAAAGGTTTAGAAAGTCTCTTCGTGAAGGAAGTGGGATCTTCTGTGAAGATTGCATGAACGGAGAGGTTTTACCTTAACAACATTGGGTTGTCATCTACCATAATATGACAACCAGTAAAATTAAGATAAGTTTAACACAGCTCTTTCTAATGACGGCTAGTGAAGCAGATGGATTTCTGCTAAAGTTAGTAAGAAAATTTTATAAAAAGATCCTACGGTACTCAATCTCCCAATTATGAAGATAGAAGCAGGAACATTATGACATTTATTTGGGCTTTAGTTCTTTTAACCATCCTTTTTACCATTGTTTATTTCATTTCTCTGAGTTTATCCGTAAAATTTCACAAACAACTTTTCAGTTACAAGAAGGTACGTTTATTATCAGTAAGTCGAAGAGGTTATGATCTATCTCTTTTAGTAGTATTGCTCTTACATATTACCATAGCCTTATGGAAGGTCGACATTCAGCGAGTGTTAGAAATCCGAGTAGAGGAAAGAAGCGCTGCAATGATTGCTTTAAAGCTAAAGGGATCTTGGGAAGGATATTTACTCCACTCGGTTTATAATCCTTTTCCAGCTGATATAGGGCTATATACATTTTTCTCTCACGTGACTTCGCTCCAGCCCATAAGTGGACTACTTTTTTTAATCATTTCTTCATCTATGATAGTCGCATGCGATTTAGCACTCTATAGCTCAGTTACACGTCTTGCAAACGATCCCCTTGCAGGAGTTTTAACTGTGTTACTATTAATCTTCACTCCTGCAATCAGTTTACCAGCTCCTCAACAAAGATGGATTAGCGATATTCTTGTAATATTTTTCATTCTCACATTAGCTAAACTGTGCAAAGCAAAAGACACCCAACCTTTACTATTGATGTTAATAATACTATACACTTCATCCATCTTTTACCATCCATCAGGAACTATAAGTGTTATAATCGTACTGGGCATTATTATCGTCTTTTCATTCTTTAAAAAGAATTCTAACCTAAAGTTAAGCATGTTTGTACTGCTTACTGTGATAACCTTTGCTAAAAACGCTTTCGCGGCTGGATCGCTTGAAGCTCTAATACCTACTTTAAAGAATTTTATAATAGCTTCGTTAAGCGGTAGAGAGTTGAAAGAAGCTGTACCGAGATCTGAGCTAGTCCTATCTCCAATTCATGCATATGCTTGGTCCATGATCCCATCTATGAGCTCGGCTTATGCGATCTACATGTTCTTTAAAAGGAAGAAAGATACGGACGCGCTTTTGCTTCAAGGCCTATATGTAGGTGGAGCCCTGTTTGCGTTCCTAGGATTCTTAGGAGTAATCTTCAGAGCACCCATCAGGGGGCCAGCCTTAGCATCTTATCTCGTGCTTGCACCTCTAGCAGGGGTGTTAACAGCTAAAGTTTTGAGAACACGCTCAATATTCGCTTCTGTCCTAATATCTACCATAATAATTGGAGCTTGTATATCATTAACTGACCCAACAGGAAATTCATTATTATTAAGAACGCAAAGAGGTACCGCTATCAACGCGGGTATTAGGGATTTTGAGGAAGCCTTATTATTCTCAGAAAGTATTCCCTATGACAAAGACTTGTTCGCACCACATGAAGTTGTATCGTGTATGAGCTATATTTCAGTAGCTGAGGTAAGACCCTGGCATAAATTTATTGCTCTAACGGCATTACCACATCGCAACGTAATAAATCAATTGCTCGATAATGTGACAATTACTAAAGATACAATTTACATTTGGCCAGAAAGATGGCATCCTGACATAGCGTCATTTATGAGTGAGAGCGGTTTAAGATTTTCAGTATATTATACTAGTGGCAGATACACTATCTTCGAGCAGGCATGACGTATTTTAATTAATTCTTAGGGTTAGATGTTGAGATAGAAAGTTCTGTTAAATTCGGTGTTGGTGGCTTATAAACCCCCTATATATCACTAACACGAAATTCAATAGAATCAGATGAAAAAAGTTTTAATTATTTCTACAACCTTCTGGCCTGAAGGAGGCGGAGGGACATTAGCGACTTATCTGATAACTAAACTATTGAGTGCGGATCTCAATATAACTGTCGTTACTGGAACGAGGTGTCCAGTGCCTATTGATAATGTAAGGTTCATTATAAGCCGAACGCTTAAGGCATCAAATAAATTGGAACTGCTACTCAGATCTGTAGGATCAGAGTCAAACGAATTTTTCCGAAAACTCATGCGAAATTTTGACATAATCTATATCCCATATGGCTATCCATTAATACCCCTCGCTAAAGATTTGGGTAAGAAAGTGATAGTTCACGTTCACGATCTACAACCGATTTCCTACTTTGCTACACTCTTCTATAATCAACATGGTGGGTTAATTAGCCAAGCAACATCAGAATTTAAGTATGAAATTTATGAGCATGCTAGCATTAAAAGAGGAATCTTAGGCTTCTTTTTCACACCCATTACAATGCTTTACAGAATATGGCTAAGTAGAGCTGATATCGTGTTATGTGCATCGAATAGGCAGCGGGAAATAATAGCATCACATGCGCCTGAACTAGCTGGAAAACTGAAAGTAGTTCGTAACCCTGCACCTGATATACATTTTACGGGAAGAGACCTGGAAACTTATAATCAGACATTTCTATTTCTTGGTGGTGATAGTTATATTAAAGGCTTTTATACATTTCTTACAGGGTCGAGACTCGTGTTAAAACGAAGTTTAAACGCAGAATTTATAATTGCAGGGAAGTTGAAGGAGGAAGTTAGTATATCACTTAAAAGAATTTCTAAATATAGGGTGTTAGGTAGAGTCCCTCATTATGATATTTTCAGACTTTATCGGATAAGTCGCGCTCTTCTTTATCCCTCGATTTGTGAAGAGACCTTTGGCTATCCGGTCTTAGAAGCGATGCTTGTCGGAACGATACCCATAGCTTCTAAAGCTGGTGGGGTTCCAGAAATTGTTAACGGTACATACGCGGAGAGAATGCTCTTTAAACCAGGTGCAGCTGATGAATTAGCAGACAAAATTGAGCATGTTTTTTCTATGTCGAAAGAAGACCTCATCGATGTTGGATATAAACTAAGGGAAGATGCGCTAAATAAGTTCGATAATAAGCTTATAAAGCGTGAGCTATTGAAAGTTTTCTTATAGTGTAAAAGCGCATAACTGTCCTTACAGGGCATGGTGAGGTCTAAGGTGGAGATGACGAAAATGAATGTCATTATGGTAGGTTGTGGTAAAGTAGCTATTGAACATTTAAGAGCTTTTCATAAAATTCCTAAAGTTCAAGTTGTTGCTGTATGCGATGTTAATGAGCAGCTAGCTGCAGAAACGGCAAAGTCATGGAACGTTCCAAAATTCTATAATAAGCTCGATCAAGCATTAGCGAATCATCAAGTTCAGATTGTAGATATATGTACTCCACCACAGACTCATAAAGATCTTTGCATTCAAGCTCTTAAATCAGGTTCACATGTATTGGTTGAAAAGCCTATGGCCATGACCTTAAGTGAAGCTAAGGACATTATCACGTTAGCTCGGATTACTGAAAGGAAGGTAGGTGTTGTGCATAACTGGCTATTTGAGCCGGCTATGAGGAGGGCGCTAACTATGGCACAACAGAAAAAGTTAGGGCAGATTTTACACGTGGATGTGCGTGTTTTACAGACAAATAAAGATCCTATGTTAATTAACAAGAATCATTGGTGTCACTCACTTCCTGGAGGAAGATTGGCTGAGGTACTTCCACATCCCATCTACATACTTCAAAGTTTACTGGGCAGTCTAAGTGTAAAGTCTGTACTAGCTAAGAAAATCGGAGGTTATCCTTGGGTTCGTTACGATGAATTATATGTGAGCTTTGAGGGAAAGGAAGGGGTTGGTTCGGCCTATTTATCATTTAATGCGCCCAGAGATATGATTTTCATAGATATATACGGTACCAAGACTGTATTAAAGGTAGATTTAGTGGGTCAGACAATCACATTGACTAGGCATGGGTCTACAAGAAGATCGGCTAAAGTTTTGAAAAATCTATGCCAAGCATACCAGTTAATAGTCTCGACGGTATGTTCGGGATTTCTAGTTGCCTTTGGCTTATGGAAAAGTGGACATGAGGAGTATATTCAAAGATTTATAAGAAGTATTCAGCTAAACAAACCATTACCGGTGACTATGACTAGTGCTTATGAAAATATAAAAGTTTTAGAACAAATATGCTCCATAATCGAGGCATAGATAGTGTGTAAGGTTATTAGGGCCATTATATTCCTTGGCCCTGACGGTGTAGGAAAGACGACACAGTGTAAGCTAATTCAATCATTCCTTAATAAAAGGAAGTACAAAACGAAAATAGTTGGTATTAGGTCACCTCACCTCCTTGCCTATCTATTTAGAAAGTTTCTTACATTAGTTGGTCCTCGAATATATATAGAGTATGAGAGAGGGTATAAGAAAGCCTATCCACATCCATTCGTTATGCGGAAATTGGCTAAATTATGGATTATGTTGGAAATGGTGAGCGCTATTCTCGTTGCTATTTGGCGTGTACATATACCATTACGCTTAGGTTATATCGTTATTGCTGAAAGATATCTGTTGGATACTTATACTAACCTCCTACATACTTCTAGAATATACGGATTTTTACAAAATATTTCAACAAAACTGCTTTTATCCATATTTAAGCTTTTCTTTAGATTGATACCTAAAGACTCGCTTCACGTAATTCTGGATGCAGATTTTAGCACTTTAAAACAGAGGTACCAAAGAAGAAAAACACCTATTGAGCTACCTCATTTTGTGCATTATCAAAGAAGAATGAATTTGAAATATATGAAGATCATTAACTGTCACTCGGAGGTACTATTCCTCTATACCACGAATAAGAACATTCCAGAAGTGTTTAAAACAATAATATTACGCATCGGTGCACAGTATGACTACTAAAGATTATTCTTTATCTATTGGAATCTTCTTAAAACGTACCGAAGAGACCTTCAGAATTATCATTTTTGGAAAAACACTTCTTGACAAGCTTAAAATATTTATTTGGAGTATACTATATACTCTAGCACGAATATTTAGGTACACTCTTAAGTTACAGAGCATCACTGAAAGAATAGTAAGAAATCTTACTATCAATATATTTGGAGTGAATTATGTCCTCCCAGATAGTGAAGGCCTCTTAGTGTTATCGCCCTATTTTGAGAAACAAGTCTTTGATCATCTAAGACCTAAGAATGGCGATGTCTTCCTAGACATTGGTGCGCATGTGGGAAAGTATGCTCTTCAAGTTGCTAAGGCTATCAGAAAAGACGGCTTAGTCATAGCAATTGAACCCGATCCGAGAAATTATAGACTATTAAGGAAGAATATTCAGATAAATAAGCTCAATAATGTCATAGCTCTGAACATTGCAGCTTGGAACGATAACAAGCCTCTAAAGTTGTTCATTGGAAAGAACTCCCAGCATTCTAGTATTAAGAGAAATGAAGGGCTTGGGTGGATTACTGTTGAGGGCAAATGCCTGGACGATATTTTAACAAAATATAATATCCGACATGTGGATTGGATTAAAATAGATGTTGAGGGAGCTGAATTAGAGGTTCTTAAAGGATTAATTAATACCCTCAAGAGGATGAATCCGAAGATCATCATTGAAGTAATGGATGAAAACAAGGAAAAAGTATTTGCTTATCTTCGTAGCTTTGGCTACGAAATTATGCATATTGGGCTAAGATATAGTGATTGTAGTTATTTTTATTGTGAAAAGATGAGGAAAACGAGGGAAAGTGATTAATACATTGATTTTGAATAGACAGCAATCTAGAGAAGAGAATGAGATAGTGTATATAGTACCCTATCTTCATCAAGTAGGAGGAATTCAAAAATTTGCACTATCCACTTTCACATACCTCAGACGTGTTGGGTATGGTGTCCGTATCATGAATTGGAGGGCTGATTGGATTATGAGAATATCAGATTTTATATCTAAGAAAGTAGATTTGAGCATGGAATTATATTCTATTGCATTAAATTTTATGCGGTTAAAAGATAATTTTGCGTCATTCTTACTTCACTTTTGGCATTTAGATCCTGCAATGTTTATTCTTAAAAAAAGTAAATCTAGAAAGTACATTGTCTCATGCCACGGCACGGAATTACTTAGGAGTAACATGAATAATCTTCGCAGGGTGCTCTATCCTTCTATATTAAGGCATGCTCAAATTATTCACGCTAACAGTAACTTCACAAAGTCATTAGTTGAAAGGATTGTTAACGCAAATATTTCTGTCGAAGTAATTCCTCCTCCAATTGACTACAAATATCTGTCTTCTTTTACAGATATAAAAAGTGAAGGAGACGACGAAATAATAATTGGTAGTATATGCAGACTTACGCCAAGGAAAAATATTTTAAATGTAATAAAAGCCTTATCCCTGCTTAAGGAAGAATATAATGTTAAATTCAAGTATTATCTGGCTGGTGATGGACCTGAGAGAAGAAAAATATTAAGAGAACTAAATAGAGCTAATTTCGAGTGGAGTTATTTTGGTAGGATTTCTGAAAGAGAGAAGATAGAATTTTTTTATCCATCTCTTAATGTTTTTGTCTTGCCCACGTTAACATTACCTAGAGAGGTAGAAGGTTTTGGAATAGTTTATTTAGAAGCCAACGCTTTCGGAATTCCTGTTGTTGCTTCAAAAACTGGTGGAGTAATTGATGCTGTAAAGGAAGGTATCTCAGGGGTATTTGCGGATCCTAAATCGCCTCAAGACATTGCCATGAAAATTTTAGACTTAATAGAGAATAGGAAAAGGTATGCATTATCAGCGAAGAGCTGGGCCAGTCAGTTTGACCTCGATAAGATAATGCCTAAATATATCAAATTAATAAGGTCTATTCTCTAACTTACCATTTCTTACCCAATAAAGCTTATTTTAAGCTTAAGAAGGTAGTACTAAAAGTTACGTTGTAGCTTTGAGAATAAAAAATCTAAGAAAAATTGAATGTGAGGATGATTACGTTATCTTTTTATCTTGGGAAGACTAATGAACTTGTGCAGAATTAAAAAGTTATTCTTCGTTATTGGAGTAATTTTGGATACTGGCATCCTAGAGTGAATGTACAAAATATAATTCGTGGGAATTTTTAAGATATGAAATGTATGACATTAACATATGATAAAGACTATGTGATGACATTTCATAGTCCGGGCATTGAGCCTTGGATATGCGGTTTCTTGAAGAGCAAGAAATCCCTGGGTAACGTGCTTGATATTGGTTGCGGCCTCGGTTTTTCAGGCTTTTTGCTTAAGCTTTATGTGGATAATGTTAAGCGACTAGTGGGAGTTGATATATCTGCCGAGAAGATTTCAAAAGCTAGAACTCTCGGCCTCTATGATGAACTCTATGTTGCTGATATTAGAGACTTTAAAGAGATTCTTAAAGAAAAATTCGACACAGTACTTGCAATAGAAGTTCTCCACAGACATCAAGATGCATTGAATATTATTGAAGCATTGGCTAAAAAAGGGGGAAATATAGTCTTGACACTTGTATTACCATCCCCTTCGAACAATATTAGGGTTAAAGATATTATTAATCGTGGTTATAGTGTCTATAAATACCTGCTTCGAGGTCTTATACTTGTTAACTTAAAGAGTTATGATGTTCTCTTAGCTGGGAACTCTAAGTTTTTAAAGATAATTAATTTCGCTCTAATATACGAATGTTGTTGGTGGTAAGGTTTTTGTTTTTCCGGCTTTATTGTTTTGGTATGATTGTTCCGTGGATTCTCGCTGTTTTTTCGAGTGAGGAGGTGTGTGCTTCTCTTCTTCGCTTGGCCCGATGGCCCGACGGTGTTGTCTGCCCCCTATGCGGCTCCAGGATGGTGATCAGGTGGTGCAGGTACAGAGGCTGCCAGAGGTACATGTGCAAGCTCTGCCGCAGAACCTTCAACGATAAG
>JAOZGB010000003.1 GCA_027491935.1 Thermoproteota archaeon
GAAGATACGTCTACGACCCGTCGGCACCATGCGCAGCTGTTCTTGTGTTGAAAGCCTTGGGATTAGAAGACGACGAGGTCGCTGGAATGTTTGCTCAGATAGCGGTTCAAACAGATACAGCCAATATCAGGGATAAAGTTGCATGGAAGGTTTACGATGCTGTTAAAGGTTCAAACCATGATGGTAGGCTGCTACTGGTTAAACTTTTTGCGAAGCAAGGCCTTAAGGCGTTAGAGCATCCCACCGTCCAAAAGTTTATGGAAAACGGTCGAAGTAGAAGGGAAAATTCAGAGAAGGCTGCGCTGCGCATCCCAGAAGGCACCGTTCCATTCATATATATAGACAAACACGGTCTGGTTTTTGCCAGAATGATGCTTTGGCACCTTCAGCTTAGAGGCTTCAAACTTATGTTCACTGTTAGGAGAGTCTCACCCCGGGAGTGGAGCATCTCTATAGGGAGGGGAGACGACAGTATCGACTGTTCCGAAATCGCGGAAAAGCTAGGTGGAGGAGGACACTCCGCCGCAGCAGGGGCCACAGTTAAGGCGAAAACCCCTATGGAAGTTAAGCGGATGATCGAAAAAATTATAGGTGAAGAGCTTACACTCTTCAAGGTTTCAGAGCTACTCAAAGCCTAAAGTGTTCCCACCCATATCTGAGCTTTTCCCCTCTATACCATACCCCTCCATCCTCCACCGCTTTCCCTATCCAATAAACCTTCAAACCATGACGGCCAAAAATCTCTTCTAACAGCTTTTTCGCAGTCGGCTTTACGGTAAATACTAAATTGTACTCTTCCCCACCATAAAATACGGCGTCTTCAACGCTTATACCAGAGATTTTCGCAGCTTCTTCGAGGCTTTTGCTTATGGGAAGGCGTTCAACCATAAACCCTACCTTTGAAGCTATGGAAAGTTCGTATAGTGACGCTGCTAAACCATCACTACTATCTATACATGAAACCGCAAGTTTGTGCTGGGAAAGAATAAGCCCCTCTTTCAAGTGAAGCCTTGGCCTGTTCACCCAATCGATGGCCATCTGTCTATAAGGCTCGGGCAGGTCTATCATTCCCATCGCAACTTTCAAGCCTAAATATGTCCATCCAAACTCTCCTGTTACACCAACAAGGTCTCCAGGCATCGTCCCACTTCTAGGAATAATATTATCTGGTTCTGCGAATCCCAAAGCAGCAACAGTGATAATAGCGTCTTCAGAGCTATTTATGTCTCCGCCCACTATTTCGCAGCCTGATTCTTCGGCAGCAGTGTTAAACCCCTTCAATATTAGTTTTAAGTCTTTCACTTCGAATTCTGCGGGAAGGCAGAGTGAAACAACAACATAGCATGGTTTAGCTCCTTTTGCAACTAAATCGCTTAAAGCACCTATAACCGCCTTTCTCCCTGCATCATCCCATTTCATAGAGGGGGGTTTATCGGTTGATTCAACGAAACTATCAATGTTTACTACTATTGCTGGCGCTTCGCATCTCACAGCTGAAGCATCATCTAATCCTATCTCTAACAACGATTTGCCGGATCTCTTCAAGGCGTTAACAACAAGCCCCCTTACCCTTAACTCTCCGAGTTGGCGTAGTTTCACTCTTCAACAGCTCCTATAAGCTTTATTGCTTCTTCCACGCCGGCTGGTGGGCCCACGGCTATTATAAGATCTTTCTCCCCCAGCCGTGTGGATGGCTTGGGATTGTAGATCCATAGATTCCCCCTCTTAATGGCAACTATTTTCATACCAGTCTCCTCCTCAAGCGATAACTCGTAAAGTTTTAACCCAACCGCTGGGGACCACGGCAGAACTCTCAGCTTTACAATGGTCTCTTCTGACCTTTCGATGGCTTCTTCAAATATTGGGTGCGGCTCCACACCCATTTTCACAAGCTCAGCCATCTTATAAGCTGCATCAGCTATATTCTCAGCTGATACCCCAAGCCTTAGTAGAGTAACTATGCTCCTTGAATCTTCTATCCCCGAAAGCGCTGATATTACATATGTTTCATATTCCAGGTGGAGCTTATCCACCTCCTCCTCAAGCCTCTCTATCTCCTTAGCTATTGTCTTATTCCATAGTAGTACAGCTGTGTATGCAAGGTCAACCATAAGTTCTGAGATGGACTTTAGCGTAAGTAAATAATTCCTCAGATTTTTAACCTCCCTTTTGATCTCCTTCCCTGGGGGCGGTACCTCTACTTTAACGCCTCTTAGAGCTTCAATACCCTCTTTGGTCCCCTCTAGTAGGAGTGTATCCCCATTTCTAATTGTAAATTCCGGGTCTAAGTTAAAAATCCACCTACCCCTTTTAACGGCTAGAATGTCGCATCCCTCCAGTATGCCCGGCTCTTCCCTAAGTTCACCGATCTTTTTACCTATTATATGCGCACTTTCACCGACGGTCACCATCCCTATTACCTCTTCCGATTTGTAGAACGCCTCCTTCACCACGTCTGGGACGGGCATTCCTATACTTATAAGGTGTGCAATCTCGGCGGCAGAATCAGATATCATGTTTACGGCTGTTCCTACTTCAATTAGGCTTGCAAGTTCCTGAGCTGCCTTTATACCCTTCCCCGCTACGATGAGCTTCACGGCAAGTTCATATGATAATTTATCTATTTCCTTCTCAGTCTCTAATACCTCCCTGGCTATTTCTACATTGTTGTAGAGCACCGACGCATAGGCTAGTCCCACCATCATTCTAGTTGAGTCTTTCATTTCACGTAGTATCTCGAGGGCTGAAAGTTCCCTGAAATCTTGTTCCAACTATTTCACCGCCTCATGGGCTTAAGGATGGAAAGGGCTTATTTAAATTTATGGTATTGATCTCTCAGGATCTCTCGGATATAGTGTTGCATCTCTTATATTATATAAGTTAAGCAGTTGCATCGTTAGCCTTTCGACCCCCACCGCAAAACCTCCGTGAGGGGGAACTCCATACTTGAACGGCTCTGTAAACCATTCTAGGAGTTTGGGATTCAGCTTTTTCTCCTTTATCTGTTCGACAAGCACATGATACCTATGCTCTCTTTGTCCGCCTGAGCTTAGTTCTAGGCCCCTGTATATTAGGTCGATGCTTCTCGCCCATGTGTCATCAGCCTTCATTACATAGAAGGGTTTAGATTTAAATGGAAACCTGTTTACAAAGAAGAAGTCTGTGTCATAGTTTTCTCTCACATAGCTCCACAGGATCTCCTCCGATTCCTCGTCGTAATTTTCTCCATACGGGATTTTTTTACCGTATCCCCTTAGAATTTCATATATCTCCGGAAATCTAAGTTCGGGGAACGGTGTTTTTGGTATTTCGGGCTCCACATTCAGTATTTTGAATTCTCTTTCGCATTTCTCAACTGCTTTCTTAATCCCCGCCTTAACGATTTCAGCCTCTACTCTCTCCACATCCATCTCATCCTTTATAAACGCCATTTCAACAGCGCAAGATCTAAACTCGCATATGTGTCTTCTAGTATGGCTTTTTTCAGCTCTCCAGCTTGTGCCAAGATCATATATTTTCTCAAATCCGCCTGCTATTGTAAGTTGTCTATGCAGTTGTGGGTCCTGTCTTAGAAACGCCTCTCTTCCAAAGTAGTCTACCTTAAATACTTCTGCACCCCCCTCTGATGGGGCTCCTATTATTAGTGGGGTGAATACTCTGAGAAACCCATTTTTGTTAAGCCATTCCTCCATTCCTTCTACCAACGCTGCCTGTATCTTAAATATTGCTTGGTTTCTGGGATTTCTTAGATCGAGACTTCTATGCTTGAACCTCGTGCTAAAGAGAGTTTTTGGTTCCTTGATCTCTATGCTAGGGTCTCCAGTGTCGATTGGAAGTGTCGGGTCAAGCGGCAGGGGTGTTTGCGCTAAGCTGAGTATTTCTATTTTTTCAGGCTTGATTTCAGCGTCTACCCTTGCAACCTTTTCTACTACCTGTTTACCTTCAGCTTCAATGACCGATTCTCTTGTGAGTTTATCAACAGCCTTCCAGACCTCGGTTGGAGCCTCGTTTTTCTTGATTGTTAACTGTACTTTGCCGTTCCAGTTTCTAACGACTAGGAACTTAACATTTTTCAGAATTCTGATAGATTCTACCCATCCATGTACTTTTACTTTGTTCAACTAAAATCTCCCTGTCTATCTTAATCTTAATCTATTTTATGTATTTTGAGATTATAGGCCTAAGCTTTTCAAGAGTTTCTCTATCCACTTTCGCAAGGTCTGTGACTATAGAGTTTTTCAACGCGGTTCTACATGTGCACCGGCTCCCATCGTAGGGAAGCGTTTTGACAGCTTCTCTTAGAACCTTTTTGGCATTTTCCACGTTCTTTCTCATATTTTCCATTACCATCTCAGCTGTCACCTCTTCTCCTTCATACCATACGTCGTAGTCCGTTACCAGTGCTAGCGTGGCGTAGCAGATTTCAGCTTCTCTTGCGAGTTTTGCTTCAGGGATTCCCGTCATCCCTATGACATCTACACCCCATTGTCTATAAATCCTTGATTCGGCTTTTGTGGAGAACTGGGGCCCCTCTATACATATATATGTTCCTCCTAACTGTGTTTTTAGGCCAAGTCCTGAAGCTGCTTCATATAATATCTTACTAAGAGCTGGGCAGAATGGCTTATCGAATGCTATATGCGCTACTACACCATTTCCAAAGAATGTTGATTTTCTAAGCTTGGTTCTGTCGAAGAGCTGGTCCGGGATTACAATACTAAGAGGCTCTATCTCCTTTTTCATGCTTCCAACTGCACTAATTGATATTATTTGCGTGACACCGAGCATTTTAAAGCCTATGATATTGGCTCTATAATTTATCTCTGAAGGTAGTATTCTATGTCCCCTGCCGTGTCTTGGTAGAAAGGCTATTTTTCTACCCTCTAACTCGCCTATTATATATGAATCTGAGGGTTTCCCGAATGGTGTCTCTATCCTTATCTCTTTTATATTCTGTAGTCCTTCGATTTGGTATATCCCGCTTCCACCTATTACTCCGATTTCAGCATGAGTCTTCCCTTGCAAGACACCACCTCCCATCCCTGAAGGTTAATTCCCCTCTTCTAACCCCTTCTTTTAGGATTTTTTCTAGTCTTTCATGTGTAATTTTAACATTGTGGTTTTCCCCTAGTTTTATAACAAGTTCAGGTGTGGTTAAGGGTTTCTCCTTCAGAGTCATCATTGAAATGTTAATTATATCCTCTGTAAAATTCCATGGGAATATGACCCAAACCCATTCAATCTCCTCGCCATAATAATCCGGTTTGAATTTTGAGCCTGTAATGTAATATAGGGCTGCTGATCTTATTTCATCAGCATTAAGCTTTTCGAGATGCTTTCTTGCTACTATAAAACTGTCGCCTGTGTCTGTAATGTCATCTACAAGTAACACTTTCCTACCCGAAAGGTCGAATTTAAACGGGTACATGAGTTTTGCCTTCTTATCAGGAGTCGCCGTTATACCCCAGTGCGCGACCTTAAGGCTTAGAAGATCTTTTACCCCGAGAAAATCGCATAATACTCTTGCGTGAAACCATCCTCCTCTGGCGATTCCTACAATCATATCAGGCTGAAAACCTGAGGATTTTATTTTGTCCGCTACCTTTTCCGCTATAGTGTAGAGTTCATCCCAGCTAGGCTGTATACACTTGAATTTCCTAGGCATGGTTTCACCGTTGTCTTACCGGTCACCGCCCAATAATTAATTTATCTTTTTATCTACCCGGGCTATGTGGAAAGTTTCAGCTAAGCTTCACTATCCTGACAGCAATTTCTCTCGATCTTATTGTTACTATAGCTATGGAGGGTTTAATTATGAATGGGGGGATCGGAGTAGTTGGGCTTCCGGGATTCAGCAAAACAAAGCCCTTTTTCCTATATATTGATGGTCTGTGTGTGTGCCCGTAAATAAGTAGGTCAATATCGTTTCTCTCCATAAGATTTAATGCGTATTGTTTCCCGCCTAGAGAACTTATCCTATGTACCATACCAATTTTTACAGAGCCTATACTTACTGTTATGAACTTTGGAAGCTCAGATAATTCTGTAGGGTCAATATTACCTCTAACGGCATACACTTTACTATACTCCCTTAGACTTTCCAGAAATCTCAGGGAGGTTATGTCTCCAGCATGAAATATGAAATCAGCATCTCTTAAGTATGTCATGCATTGCTCCGGTAAACCTTCAGCCCTGTCCGGGATATGCGTATCTGAGATAGCCACAATCTTAATGTCTCCTTCAATCTCTTCTCTAATAGTCTGCCAATCCATGTGATTAATACCTAGGAACCCTCAAATAAATAGATATTATGGAGCCCCCTATATAGGGCAAACCCTGCATGCATATGTAGGGATGTAGAATGGTGGAGAGATACTATAATGTTGGAATATCTCAGGTTGCTGTAACAGCAATAATGATAGTTCTAGGCATAAGTGCAAGTCTACTATTATTTGGGCCTCTTAGAGGCTTCATTATAGCAACATTCAGGCGTACTACCACTGTTGGGGGAGGTACTCAGCTTCAGATAATAGCGTACAGCAAGACCGGTAACGACATTTCAGGGATTGTAGTTAAGAACATAGGTCCTAACGAGCTCCCCTACAATGATGCATCTGCTTGGCAGGTGGTTGTTGACGGTGAATTAATATCAGTTTCGTCGACTAACCCATCGTCAGGACCTTTGCCCGTGGATGGAACCCTAATTTTAACCTTGTCCTCAACAGTCTCAGGGAGCCAGCCCCACAGTTTCGAAGTCTACGGTCCACAGGGTACAGTAGCTCAAAACACCTACACGCCATGAGGGGTTAACAATATGAATATCAACTCTAGATCTTTAACTACCATTAATACAGGTACTTCAGGGTTACTCGTAGTCATATCTATTATAGTTGCATCTTCGATCCTACTTATTGCAATTTGGATGGCTAAGCAGCCCATACCCTGCAGAACCGAGTTAACCCAAGCTGCGATCCAAACCTACAGCCTGCTAAGGGAGGCCGCCCTGAACATCCGAAGCCAGCCCCCAGGACAAGCGGACCCGAACAGGTGCATGCAGAAGCTCCATGAAACCCTACAGCTGATAAACCGGAGCCTCAGGCAGAGAGGCATGCACCTAACAGTTGAGAGTATAACCGTAACCCAGGACCTGCAGGCAACCATAGAGTACACGCTGTGGCAGGGGGGAAGCTATGTGGCAACAACCCTAACCACTGGGGATGGGGGCTACGGCGTTGACCTGCAGCCT
>JAOZGB010000010.1 GCA_027491935.1 Thermoproteota archaeon
TGTAGTATAAAGGCTCCGTTGGCGGCATATCTGAAGTTTCCTTCTCGAATGGAACAACCTCCTGAACCCCGGGAGGAACCGAGTAGTGCTTCTTAGCTACAAGTTCATAAAAGTTATCAGGCACCTCGACGTCGACCTTGGGATATGCGGCCTCCTTAACTATCTCCGGCGGCAGGCCATATGTGTCATATAACTCTATAAGTGTTTCAGGTGTAAACTTCTTTTTCTTATTTCTTAGCATTCGCTCGATGATTTTCATCCCCTTATTTATTGTTTGATTGAAGCGCCGCTCCTCCAAATCTACTATCTCTAAAATCCTATCTCTCTTTTCCGATAGTTCCGGGAAAGAGCTAGATAAATATTTAATTTGAATGTCGACGAGACTTGATAGATCTACGTCTGCTCCAAGTAACCTGAGAAGTTTTAAAGCTCTTCTGATAACTAAACGGCCCAGGTATCCCTCATTAGTATTAGATGGTATGAGCCCGTCTGCCAACATGAAAGCTATCGTTTTTGTATGGTCTAAAAGGCCAAAAAGCCTTTCCATGGGTGTGAGCGACTTGTCAAGCTCTTCCCAATCGACTTTTAAGATCTTAGCAGCCTCCATTCTTACATTTTGTAATGAAACCCCTCTTTCGACTTTAATCATTAAACTCGAGATTTTGGAGTATTCCTCCAACAGTTTTTCATCTGGAAGTTTTACCCCTAAGACCTGTCTAAATTTTTCCATCTGATTCGGGTAGACGGGTTGGAACGCTGTTGGACTGCCGTTTGAAAGCCATACAATTCTTTCAAGGCCGTACCCGGTATCTACAGTTCTAGTGGTCAACTTCTCGTATCTCCCATTTTTCACTTTATATGACATGAATACGAGCGTTGCGGTTTCCAACCCTTTTATAATACATTCGAAATCAGGGCCAGCGTTGCCTCCTCCTTCCCAGATTCCCTCCTTATATATTATGTCCTCATCCTTCACCCCGAGAACCTCCATTGCGAACTCGTGATGTAGTCCAACAGTCTCGTTTTTCCAATATACCTCCCTGTCCTCTCTGTTGAACGCATGGTGAGCCATCATCTCAAAAATCGTTAGGTGTCTACCTAGCGTTAATCCTACTTTGTCTATGTCTTTCAGCCTTATACATACTTGTGAAATCGTTAGCGGATTGGCAGGTGGAGGGATAAGCCCCTCTGTAACATATGGTTGAAAGTCTATGATCGATGCATCGGTTAGGAAGAGGTCCTCCCTCCATCTGGCTACAACAGGGTATCTATTAATCCTCTTGTGCCCTCTAGCTTCAAAGAAGCTAAGATATCTCTCCCGTAATTCGTCACATCCGAATTTTCTTGCCAGACCTGTCCCTATGAACTGATAGGGTTCACAAGGAGCTTCTCCACAGGTATTTCTATCAGGGTCTACAGTCCAGAAGTACTCACCGCAAACCTTGCATTTCCTCCTGATATAGCCCCGATCTAATAGATAGTCGACTTTTAGCTCGTTTTCCAGTTTCTGCATCAATGTTGCTCATCCGAAGAGGGCACTTAGTCCAGCCATAGCTTCCTCTTCTTCCTCTTTCTTCTCTTCCTTCTTTTCCTCCTCTTCCTTCTTCTCCTCAGCCTGCGCTGGGGGTGCAGCTGCTGGTGCAGCCATCTGAACAGGCGTCTTAAGAGCTTCCTCTATATTGACCTCTTTGAGACTTTCCACGAGATGCTTTATCATCGCTTTGTCCGGTTCAACATTTAGGGCCTCGAATATTTTTTCCAGATTCTCCTCAGTTATCGGCTGCTTCAGCTCATAGAGTGTGAGGGCTGCGTATATGTATTCCATCCCCATACTCTTCCCTCCCTAAACTACACCATCCTATCTTAAAACATTTATCCCGCCCAGCTTTCAACCATGGACTTTAGAGACATAGCATTCACGTGAGCAAGACGTAACAAATCTGGTAATATCTCCTTAGCTAAGAATCCGATGCTTAAGCCTAGCATCTTACCTTTTATTGAAGCCTCTGTAAGCATTATTGGCAGCGTATACTTGTTTATAATCTTGATATTGTATGAAACCCTGAAGGCCCTCTCAAATGCGTCCATAACTCTCTGTTTAATGTCATCTAACGTAAGGCTCATAACCTCAGGTGTATATATAATTCCATCGTTGTCCATCGCAACGGATATTCGGAGCCATGCTTTGACTGGCTTTATATCTAGGGCTCTCAAAAGACCAGCTATTACTCTTGAGACTTTCTCTCCTCTCTTAACAACTGTTGCTGCTTTCTTTACGGTCAGCTTCCCCTTAATAATAGCGGTCTCTATTCCTAGTGCTCTTATCTCTCTAGCCTTTCCAGGTGATAATTCCGTTGGGCCCTCAGGTATAACGATATCCTCCTGAGCAACCTCCCCTGGTTTAACGTATAAGTCGATTTCTCTGTTCTTTAGGATTCTCCACATTTCTCCTGGCGGGATTTCTGAGAAAAGCAATGCTACGTTTGAGGGGAGCTTCTCTGCGACCTTTCCAAGCCCGGCTTTTCTGAGGCTAAGTTCTACAAGCTTTTTCCTGGTTACATATATCTTCGCCTGGCCAGCAAGATCCCTTCTTATCGCTTGGAAAACATTCGCTGGTAAACGGTAGAAATCACAGAAATAGGAATACTTATGGGATTTTATATCATTAATCACACGCTCCATTACCTTTGCTTTTTCGTTTCTTCTCATTCATGCTCACCTATTGTAACTGGTGGTCCCATCGTAGTTTTGAGATAGGCCCTTTCAAAGTACTTCCTTAACCCCCCGTATTTCCTATCCAAGTACTCAAAGACGGCTTTAATATTTTCAACTATCTTTCTGGTTTCCATATCTCTGCTCCCAACTTTAACATGCAGTACTGGGAGATTCCTCATCCTTAATGTCACACTTCTCCTCATTTTTTCAACTATATTGTTGAGATTGGTTGCGGCCACGGGTACAGGGGTAGGCATCTTGCCCCTTGGGCCAAGAATCGGCCCTAGAATTCTGGCTATAGTTGGCATTAAGTCGGCCTGTGCGATAAAGTGATCGTACTCCCTTGCCAATTTTTTTAGTAATCTCTTATTCTTGGAGAGTTCCTTTAATTCATCGGGGGTGATTATTCTATCCGCACCAGCTTCCTTAGCCTTATATGCGAATCCCGCAGATCCTATTACACATACTTTTTTGGGGGGGCTAAATTGATGCGGAAGCTCTAACTTGTCTGAAAGTCTTTTTGAGGTATCTCTCTTAAGATCTAACCCTCTAAATACTATTGTAAGGTCTATGGATTCCCTAAACCTTCTCTCAGGGCTTTCAACCTTTACCTTCTCGATAGCTTTTACAAGTTCATCATCCTTGAAGATGCTAGACACTTTTAGTCACCTGCTAACTTGTCATCGTATTTTCCGTCATTAATTCTTCTTATCACTTCCCTAGGATCTAGACCGTCAACGGTTACCCCCATACTTCTACATGTTCCTAGGACCTCTTTAACTACGGATTTCAATTTATAAGCTGTCGATTGTTCCATTTTTATCTTAGCTATCTTCAATACAGCATCAAATGATATGTCGCCACTTTTCTCCTGACCTGGAGCACCTGAACCCTTTTCTACGTTTAGTTCTCTAAGTATAAGAGCTGATGTTGGGGGTATTCCCACTTTTACTTCGAAATCACGCGTTTCAATATCGACAACTACTATTACTGGAACTTTCATTCCTGCATATTCCTTCGTCTTTTTATTTATCTCAGACACCACAAGATCCATCCTAACCCCATATGGGCCTAGTGCTGGACCTAAAGGTGGGCCTGGTGTAGCTTTACCACCTTCAATTAGAACTTTAATCTCCTTTTTCTTTCCCAACCTCCTCCCCCCTCTTTTCTAATTTAACGTGGTCTATTCCTACCGATAAGTCCCATCTGCTCTCAGTATCCATCAGTTCGACTGAAACCATCCCACGTTCTTCATCCACCGACTTGACCTTTGCTAGAGCCCCCTTAAATAGTCCATCCGATATCTTAACTATATCGCCAGGTTTTAGCTTCAGCTTCTCAGGGATTCTTGTTATATAGTCAACTATATCCTCCTCCTTTGCTGGACCAACACCAAGAGGCATTCTTACTCTCGGAACTCTACTTATGAGTTTTCTAACTTGATATACATGGTCCGCTTCTACAAATAGGAATCCCCTAAGCTTATCAAAACCTAAAATAGACTTTACTCTAATTCCCTCCTCCTTAGCGCGCCTTCTCAGTAGAAATGCTATGTTTGCCTCCTGGCCTGCCGGTACTTTAACTACGAAGAAGAAGGTTTTCGCCCTGTTCTCCATTTAGATCGCCGTTAAGGTGCATACTTAGTCAGTATGTACACTAGAGATTTTATAACGAATCCTATAAACCCTACCAGGAAGAATCCAAGCAGGGTTACCTTTAAACTAGTGAGTAGAGAATCCTTGGTTGGCTTTCTTGCTACTTTAAGCGTTCTGATGCAATCTCTAATCGTTGACTTTAAGTCCATATGAAACACCTATATTTCCTCGATACCTGTTACGTCTGCACCTTCAGCTCTTTCGATTTCCCCTCCAATTTCGGATTCGTAGCCTACTATGTACGGTGATGTAACACCAACCACTATTAGTAATACTTGAATCATCCCTTTAAGTTCTTCCTTTATTCTTGCCCCCCAGATTGTAACCGCGTCTGGATCTAGCTCGCCTACAATACTCTCAACGACTTCCTCAACCTCCTCTAAAGATATATCTGGACCGCATGAGATATTTATTAGGGCCCCTCTAGCTCCGGAGATGTCTACATCTAATAATGGATTATTAAGGGCATCCCTCACAGCATCAGAGGCTCTAGTATTGGAGTCTGACTCCCCGAATGAAATTAGTGCAGCGCCTCCGCCCTCAATAACAGTTCTTAAATCTGCAAAATCTACATTGATCAACCCTGGTTTTAGCAGCATTTCAGCGATCCCCTGTATGGCTCTAGCTAAAATTTCATCACTTACAAGGAACGCCTGACTTAAAGGTAAATCTCTTGCTATCTCTAATATTTTATCATTTGGTATTATTATTAAGGTATCAGTAACTTTTGAAAGCCTCTCCAAACCCCATATCGCTGCCTCTCTTCTAGCTTTACCTTCAACCGTGAACGGTAATGTTGCAAGAGCGATGACTAAAGCCCCCTGTTCTCTTGCCACGCGGGCAATTATGTGCGACGCTCCTGTACCCGTCCCTCCTCCGAGTCCGCAGGTTATAAACACTAGGTCTGTCCCCTCAACTTTCTTCTTTATATCGTCTATGCTTTCTTTTGCAGCTTCTTCTCCAATTACGTAGTCTCCTCCAGCCCCTATCCCTCCGCATAGAGTTTTACCGATCAGAAGTTTGTCGTTTGCCCTAGTGAGTAGAAGGTGTTGTACGTCAGTATTCACAGCTAGAGTTTCGACACCCTCCACGTTGAACTGCATGAACCTTGTTACAGTATTGCTGCCGGCTCCTCCAACTCCGATTACTTTTATCTTTATCCTTGCTTTCTCCCATATCTCTCTAAGCTCCCTATCTGCCTCTGTTTCGCCTAGTTTAGCCTCCGGTATAGGCTTACTCCTAATAACATCTTTAATTATCGACTTCAATGCTAACCCCTAGCAGTGTTTTCTAAGTTAATTCCAGGGTAGAATTATAAACATAACTTATTTCGTGATTGTCGGATGATATTAAGTTAAACCTTTAAGCCAGGAGTGAGTAGAAGTAGGAGTACAGCCTTTGCTGTATGAAGCCTATTTTCCGCTTGATCCCAAACTACAGATTTAGGTCCATATGCAACATCGCTCGTTATTTCTTCACCGATGTACCACGGGAGGCAATGCATAACGATAACATCTTTCCTGGCGTGGGAAAGCAGCTTAGAGTTAACTTGGTAAGGAAGTAGCAGCTTTATCCTCTCCTCGGATCTTTTTATACCCATTGAAAACCATGTGTCTGTATAAACTACATCCGCATCCTTCGCAGCTTCCAGAGGATCGTCTGTTATGAGTACTGATCCCTTATTATTACTTGCACTTTTACATGCAATTTTATATACTTCCGGGTTTGGAGTTAGCGCTTTTGGGCATCCCACTCTGAACTCCCATCCCATCTTAGACGAGGCTAGCATTAGACTATGGCATGTATTTGCTGAACCATCTCCTAGAAACGCTATCGTTACCCTTCCTTTTTTCCTTTCAATAATGGTCATGACGTCAGCCAAGGCCTGTAATGGGTGAAATCTGTCCGTTAACATGTTTACAACAGGTACCTCTGCCCACTTTGAAATTTCAACTAGGTCGTTATGATCGTAGGCTCTAACCGCTATAAGGTCTACATAGCGGCTTGTTACCAGGGCAAAGTCTTTAAGAGTCTCTCCTCTAGCTAACTGAGTTGTGGTCTTATCTATGTAAATGAAGTGTCCGCCAAGACTTTCTGTAGCAACTTCCATTGAAATTCTTGTTCTCGTCGACGGCTTTTCGAATAAGGCTAATATATTCTTGCCTTTGAGAGTGGAGGGTGGGTGAACCCCATTTTTCAGTTTTAACGCTAAGTTTATAATCGATTTAATCTCGTCAGAGTCGTATTCGTAGAGGGATAATAGGTCTCTCCCGTACATGCCCACTTGTTGCACCTCAAGGGTCAGTTATTCCCCTATCATTTATAACGAATATGGTCTCCCCTAAAGGTATAAATGACGAATCTTCTATCATGGCTATTCTCTTATTCCCTAACCCCTTCCTGAATAGGATTCTAAGGTTTGATACGTGTGCTACAACATGGCCGCCAACCGAGCCGATATCGGTCTTTTTCGTTCCCGGTGATTCAACAACCTGATTTGTTATTAATACGGCTATTTTCTCATAGGACGCTATCCTTGCAAGCTTCATTAAAGCCCCCTCAATTTTCTGCTGTCTTTCGGCAAGCTCAGCAAGTCCCTGATACTCTAACCTAAAGGGAGCTGTTAGTGAGTCAACTATTAGTACGCCGACGTCGTGCTCCCTTGCGAGTCTGGGGGCTTTTCTTATACTATGGAGTAGCTCGAACACTCCCGCTACCCGTTTATAAATTATTCTACTAAGAACTAGATTAGGATCCAACCCTCTGGATCTTGCTATAGCCTCGATTCTACTGGGGGAGAAAGACCCTTCTGTATCTATGTAAATGGCTTTTTTCCCCAACCCACCCTCGTTAGGTGAGAGTTGAACCATCACCGCCAACTGCATGGCAAACTGGCTCTTACCAGAACCATGTTCACCAAATACTTCCGTAATATTTCCGATCTCTATGCCGCCCCTTAGCAGCTTGTCAAGGTTTTTACAGCCTGTTGTTATCTTTGTTCTCTCTGTAGCCAACATCTCATAAGCGGTCTTAAACCCTGAATCTGCTATAACCGCAGCCCTACCTAAGATATTATCAACCACTTTCTTAGGTAAACCAGTTCTATCCATTATTTCTCTACTACTATGATATAATAGATCCTCTACCGTTGCAAATCCTGCTCGAACAAGCTTTTCAATGATTCTCCTCTTAAGACCAAGAAGTGACAACTCGTGCTCTTTCAATGGCGGCCTCCTCAATATGGGACTTCCTTCAATCCTATTAAAAAAGCTACCGCATTTGAAACAAGGTGGAGGATAGGAGTTATTAAAAGGATAAAGGCTATCTGCCTTAAACTTAACTGTAAGAATGGATTTGAGAGTAGTACAGCAAGTAATATAAAAAGTTCTTGGTCTATTAATGGCAAACTTCCACCAGGTTTTATGCGAAGCCTCCTTTTCATGAAAGAGCCAACGATATCTCCTATAGCTACTCCGGAAGCTTGAATAAATCCGATAAATTTGGGGTCGTATACCAGTCCTACAATAGAACCAACAACAATAATGGAAAGGGTTCCCTTGATCGTTTTATTATCCCCCAGGAGCCGTCTTCCATCAATAAATGTCATTCCCATATCTAATGGTGCACCACCACCTGTTAAACGAGTAACTAAGAGAGGACTCATATTACTAATGTATGCAGGGAGGAAAAGCAATGCTGTCTTGACATAGTAGATAAAGTTCATCTATTTGCCACCTCCTTCACACTTTCACTTTACCTTCAACAGCAGCTTCTCCAATGTAGATGTAAAGATATCCTTTTCTGTAGCTTTTAACCCATATTTTGTTGTCCGGCCAGAATCTTAGGACGTTAGCTGCCGGCCTGATCTCATCATCTATCTTTTCAATTTCACATGTCACAAAAACAGGAATATTAAGAGTTTTGCTATAAAATTTCAGGAAACCCATTATCCAATTTACAATTTTGTTTAACCTTAAAACTTCGTTCTTATCGCCTGCTTTCATTGAAACTTCTTTAGAATAGCTTTCTGTTAGCCCAAAAAGTCCTAGCATTTTAAAGCCGTATTTTAACATAGTCTGTAGTTCAACAATATTGTAAGTAGCCTCTCTTAAACCCCAACGTGTTATAAAAATCCTTTCTAACATTCTTAAATCACTTATAAAGCTCTCTATAGGGATTTTCCTAGTATATTCGGCCATATCTATAAGGAAAACTTTCCCGGACTTTACTCTTCCAATCGATAGTTTAATGCCTAGCAGACTACAGTACTGCCCTTTTAACCCGTATATGAGGGTTAATGTACCATTCTTCAGATTAATGTTGCTTTTCGTCATAAAAACCACATGCCCTCCTAACTATGGAATGGAAAGATTTTAATCCTAGTATGATACCTACTGCCTTCCAGCAGGTGTTAAGTCTTGTCATTTAAAAGTCACGGGGAAATAGTTAGTAAACATAGGTTCATAGGTCGAAAACTTCTATTTCAGGTTATGAATCAGACGTTTAAAGGCGTCTATGCTGCCTTAGGTGCAGGAAGCGGGCCGACATACCAAGTTATACCAGTTAGATGCAGATTGCACATCAGCAGGGGATTAGAAGGCTTGTATCGAAGCATTATAAAAGCTCTCTCAAAATCTTTTATAGAGAACGGTGACATAGTCACAATAGCATCTAAACCTATAGCTATAGCACAGGGGAGGGTTGTTCCGATAGAATACTTTAAAACAGCGGGTGATCCCCTATACATGTCTAAGGAGGAGAGGAAAACATTATCGGTAGAGCTATCGGGGAAAACAGGGCTGGAAATAGATGAAAATGAGCTTATCGGGTTAGACTTTGTCAAAATTAACAGAAGATTTTACGGTGTACTTTTACCATTTAATGCGAACATGGTAGCGTACGAAATTTCTAAAAGCATAAGAAGTTCTTTAAATAAGCTTGTAGATGTTGTAATCGTTGATACTGACGCCGGCTGGAAAACGGGAAAAGCCTTGATAGGTTTACCTACTCTTGTATCAACACCTATAGGTGCAACATTAGGTTTAAGCATAGCCCATTGCATAAGGGTTGCAGCCGCGTCTTCGATTACGATGGGGTCCGGAAAGGGAGTCCCTATCGTAATAATCAAGCCGCAGCCAGGTCCAAGGGCCGAGAACTTTAGAAGGAGAGAGGGTTTAGGGTTGGCTAGGCCGTATCCCGGTAGGCTTAACATAAATTATGAATCCTTTTTTAGAGTAAAATGGAAAGAATTAAGGTAGGACTTATAGTTAACCCCATCAGCGGTCTTGGAGGTCCAATAGGATATAAGGGGACGGATGATCCCCAAATAGTAACCGAAGCGCTTAAGATGGGCTACAAGCCTAAATCTCCGCTAAGAGCTGCTGAGGCTCTAAAAGTCTTACGAGATCTTCCAATTGTAATATATACCTATTCAGGTTTAATGGGCGAAAAATCAGCGCAAATCGCAAGGGTAAAATATAAGATAATAGGTAGGCCCGCTTCTCCTAGAACAACCTATATGGATACTATAACTGCGGCTAAAGCAATGTTAAAACTTAAACTTCCCCTAATAATGTTTTCAGGGGGCGACGGGACAGCAGTCAACATTATTGACGCTGTGGATTTGAAAATACCTGTTGTTGGCATTCCGGCGGGGGTTAAGATGTACTCAGGAGTCTTCGCGGTGTCACCTAGGGCGGCAGGAGCGTTGGCAAGGGAGTACTTGACACGTGGGCTTCCTCTCATTGAGGAGGAAGTGCTTGACATAAGCGAGGAGGATTACAGAAGAGACGTTTTAAATGTCAAACTTTACGGATACCTTAAAGTTCCATATGTTCCCGAAGTATTACAAGGAGAGAAACAACCTTCCGGTATAAATGAAAGAGGTGTTATGGACGGCATAGCTAAACATGTAGTTGAAGAGATGAATGGAGAAACATGTTACATCCTAGGACCAGGACTAACTGTTAAAGCGATAGCTGATGCCTTGGGTGTGGAGAAAACACTTCTCGGTTTCGACGTGGTCAGAAAAGGTAGAATTATCGTCAAAGATGCATCTGAAGCCTCCCTGCTTTCTATTTCTGAAAAATGTAGAAAGATAAAACTTATACTATCTCCTCTCGGTGGCTCGGGATTCCTAATTGGAAGGGGAAACCTACAGTTAACGCCAAGGATTCTTAGAAAGATAGGAAAAGACAATATAATCATAGTGGCTACACAACGGAAACTAAGGAATCTTAAGAAGCTTCTTATAGATACAGGAGATGCTGAGTTAGACAGAGAGTTGACGGGATATTACCGAGTTATCACAGGGTACAGGGAAGAGTTGATTTTTAAGGTGTTATCAGTCTAAAACATTTTAAACATCCTCGGATATAAAAGATAAGAGGGCCCGTAGCTCAGCCTGGACTGACCTAAACCCAGTAGGAGCGCCGAGCTAGGCGCGCACGCCTTATATGGCGGTCAGTCCTTCAGCCTTAGGAAAGCCGGAGGCCGCGGGTTCGAGTCCCGCCGGGCCCATCATCAATTTCATAGTTTTCCACAATTTCATACGATACCTTAATCTTCGCCTTTTCATAAGTTATAATCGTGGACTGCAAACTTTGGTTTGACATTGCGGGGGCACCACATGCATTGTTCTTCAATCCTATGGTTAAGAAGGCTGTGGATGAAGGATTCAATGTGGTTATCACCGTAAGAGAGTACGGGTATGCCGCCCCGCTGTCAAAGACTATTTTCGGCGGTCTAGATAGCGTAAAAATATATGTTGTTGGCTCCCATGGCGCGACAATAGTACAGAAACTATATAGATATACCGAAAGAATCCATGACCTCTCTAGAATTGTTAAAAGAGAGAGACCAACATTGCTGATATCCAAGGCTTCGCCGGAAGCCGTTAGAATTGCGTATACGTTTAACATACCCTCCATAACAATATACGACAATGAGCATAATGTAGCCCAATGCAGGTTGACTTTTCCCCTTTCTTCAATAATAATTGTTCCTGCTTGCTTCCCTAGTTCGAAACTCACCGAATACTCAGCCAACCACAACGTGATAAAGTTTCAGGGGGTCTGCGAGATCGCAAATGTTTTAGGATTTAAACCCAATCCTGATAAGTTAAGACTACTAGGATTACAGCCTTACAGGTTTATAATCGCCAGACCTGAGCCGTATGACAGCAGTTATCACGTTAAAAAGCCGGAAGATAGTGTCCTAGTGAAAATATTCCAAAATGGACTCGAGGAAGAGTATAAGGTACTACTTTATCCCCGTAACCATGTGGAACTCGAAATTTATAGTAGGATACTTGGAGATAAACTTGTAGTAGCAGATAAGGTTATTCCGTTCCCAGAAATAGCCCCGTTTTCCCATGTTGTTATTGGCGCCGGCGGTACTATGACAAGAGAAGCGGCACTGCTCGGCGTGCCAACCGTATCTTGCTATCCTGGCGACTCACTGAGGGTTATGCGACTCCTAGAAAGTTTTAAACTTCTGGTTTCAACAACAAGCCCTAGAGAGATAAAAAACTTTATCAGAAAAGCTACTGATCAGTCATTCCGTCTTTCTATTAAGAAGAGGGCTGAAAACTTCCTTAGGAAGGCCGAGAACCCCGCATCAGTAGTATGGAGAGCAATCTCAACTTTTTCCCTGAGATCAGCTCAATAAGTTTACCAACAAATACTAAAGTCAGTACGACCATAAAAACTGATACGGCTGTTTTAAAGATGTTTATGGCGATTCTGAGTAGAATATATGAGCCATTATATGAGAGGGGTACGATAAACAATTTTATAAACAGGAAATTCCCCATTAAAGCCAGCCAGAACGCTATTGTGAGGAATATTAGAGGATAGAGGTCATGCATATTCTCACCCTAGACATAAAAATGCCGTAATTATAGCTAGAAAACCTGATAAAGCCATTAGAGCGTATATCTCTAATACTATCGTTAACTCTGGTTTAGCTTTTTTCCTACATAGCATAGAAATCAGGGTAACAGTTACTTTTTGCGATGGGTTAGCCTTGAGTCGTCCTCCGGTTACGATTACAGGTCTAGTCTTGAGAGTATTTCTACCCTTTAAACCGGTACTTGCAAGAATACAATAGCCATTTATCGCTAGTGGTAAAATAGAAATTACGCCAGGCACCTCAACCCTCCCTACCAACGCTAAACTTGCAAGAGCCGAACCTATAGCCATGGAGGCCACGTTCCCTCCGAAAACCTTCGACGGATATCGATTATAAAAATAATACGCAAGTAGAGGAGGAATGGTGGCTATTCCTATGTTTGTCGCATTTGGCATGTTGGTTATGCAGCTGCTTAAAACCATGGACACCACCGAGATAAGAACTACACCAGGCATCAAGCCGTTTAAAGAATCTATCATATTTACTGCGTTTATCATCACGGTAGTATAAATTATCACGCCGGGATAATAGGCTATAGTTAGTCTTGTTCTACCTATAAATGGAATTAGAGGTCTAGGTAGGAGTATGTGCGTAGCTATCAAAGGAAGTGATGGGATAATACCAAATACAATTTTACCAGTAGGAGGCAAATCGGCTACATCGTCGAAAAGACCTATGAGGCCGCCTAGGATCGTAGATAAGGCTATTGGTAGGAAAATCTTACTGCCGAGTATATAAAACAAGGTATAGCTTAGAACAAGTCCAGCGGTTAATGGTATTCCCGCTAGATTTGGGACTTCTGGCCTGCCAGGCTTGTGATAATCGGTAGCTACGATCCTCAGTTTCAGAGCTAAACGTCTGAAGGCTTCAATCATGAGCAGAGTAACTATAAAAGATGAGATCCCAGCCACCAGTATCATACCAACACAATTATTAATATCTTCTACTTTTATTTGTTGTCAGATGTTAGTATTACTAATTTCAATCTTCATCATCACAGTTTTACTATCCCTTTTGTTAACCTATTACTCTAAAGAGGTACTATTAAATGCGGGAAGGGTACTTCCAGACTTACATAAGCCTGCCTGTGTCAAAGTTCCCTCTCCGGGCGGGATTGCTATCTCCATTTCCTCTATATTGGGAACACTTGTATATATGCAAATATCTGGATATAGCCATAAGATACTTTTAGCATGTTACATAGGATCCATATGCAGCTTCATAGGTCTTATAGATGATATAATACCTATAGGTCCTCTTAGTAAAATTGTAGTTACAGGCGTCGCCTTTACGCCTATAAGTCTAATCTCAGTTAATATAGTAGGTCTACCCCGTATCATACCAAGATGTCTATACCCAGCTGGCTCTATACTTCTTGGAATATTTGTGGTGAACGCATCAAACATGGTTGCCGGATTTAACGGTCTAGAAGCTGGATTATCTTCCATAGTGAATATTGCCCTGTTTATCATAAGTATACAGTTGCATGGTGTTGTCTTTGCGTTTCCGCACCTCATTATACTGGCTTCATGTATCGGGTTTCTCTATTATAACTTCTATCCCGCTAAAATATTTCCTGGAAATAGTGGCACGTTTGCCATGGGGGGGTTTACAGCCGCATTTGCTATGATTAATGGTCTACATATTCCCCTCTTTCTACTCTTTATTCCCCATCTGTTTGATTTTGCTGTAAAATTTCAGGTCTCATTTAAGGTCAAAGACTACGGCCACGCCAAGCACGGCGAGGACGGTATAATTTATCCCCCAGGATACAACTCTCTTATAAGCATTTTGCTTAAACGATTCAGGCTTACCGAGCTGAAACTTGTTCTACTGCTTTGGTTAATCGAGCTGTTTTTGTCTATAATCATTGTTTTTTATACTGCGAAAGTATTATTTTGAGGGTTGGATATTTAATGTCTTAGGTAGCCCCGTGGTGTAGTGGCCAAGCATGGCGGGCTTTGGACCCGTCGACGCCGGAGAGTTCATCGGCGATTTCGAATCCGGCCGGGGCTACTCCTCCTTTTCATCATTTTCCAGCTTAAAATCATGTCTTTAACAGCTCTTGCCTCGTCAAGCCTCCCTATAGCTGTATTGTATGGCGCGTTTTTCAATATTTCAGGGTCCTCATTCACGATCCGCTTTAAGGCTTCTATGTATCCGTCTATTTCCCTCTTGTTCTCTGTTTCGGTAGGTTCAAACATTAAAGCTTCCTTTACGATCGGTGGGAAATAGACCGTGGGGGGATGGTAACCATAGTCCATAAGCCTTTTTGCTATATCCCTAGCTCTAATACCTTTCTCTTTGAATAGTTTGGCGCTGCTTAGGACGAACTCGTGTTTTCTAATCTTATTTTCCCCATATATAGGCTCCAGGCCTTCGATTTGGGAAGCCTTTACATACGCATAGTTAGAATTAAGAACAGATATGCCTGAAACGGTCTTTAAACCCTCCCATCCAAGCATTAAAAGGTAAAGGTAAGCCTTAACCAACACAGAGAAATTCCCATAATATCCTGAGACCTTACCAACGGTTCTTGGGAGGTCGTATCGTAGATAGTACTTTTTCCCGTCGTACTCAACCACGGGAATAGGTAAATACTCATAGAGCTTCTCAACGACACCTATAGCTCCAGCTCCCGGCCCACCCGCCCCATGTGGTGTGGCGAATGTCTTGTGCAGATTTAGATGAGCTATGTCTATCCCCATCTTTTTCAGGCTTACCCTGCCTATTAGAGCGTTAAAGTTTGCACCGTCGTAATACATAAGCCCGCCTGCTTCGTGAATCATATCTGAAATAACATCTAATTTATCCTCATATATACCAAGCGTATTTGGATTAGTAACCATCATTCCCGCTGTTTTATTGGATATTGCAGACTCTAGAGCATCGATATCTATCGTTCCATCCTTATAGGCGGGTATTCTAATGACCTTAAACCCGGCCATCGCGGCGCTTGCAAAATTAGTACCATGAGCCGAGTCCGGAATGATGATTTCGTCTCTTTCCTCTCCGCGGTCTTCATGGTATTTTCTAATGATAAGACAGCCGGTGTATTCCCCGTGAGCACCGGCCATCGGTTGAAAACTGAATCTGTCAAGATCTGTTATCATTCTTAAAAGGCTGGATAGCTCGTACATTAACTTAAGACATCCCTGCACGGTATCGATAGGCTGATCCGGATGCATCCATTTAACCTCATCCCACGATGCTACTGCCTCGCATATTTTGGGATTGTACTTCATAGTACACGAGCCAAGCCAGTAGGGGCCATCGTCGATTCCATAGTTCATTTTACTGAGTCTAACGTAATGTCTCACTACTTCAGGCTCTGAAAGATTTGGAATAGAAATATGTTTTCTCCTTACCTCCCCAGGTATCTCTCCTAGGGGCGGAATCTCTGTAGGCTCTTCGTCTCTAAGCTCAAAGATGAGTGGTTCCAGGAATTCTCTAGCGTTTCTCCACCTGCTCTGTCTATATTCAATCCTCATCCCTACTCACCTCGTCTAACGCCTCTACAAACTGGTCCAAGTCGTCTCTCGTATGAATTTCGGTAGTTGCCACGATCATGCAGTTTCCAAGTTCACCAAAATAGTTTGAAATGTCTAAACCTCCTATTATTCCATATTTTAGGAGCCTCTTATTCACCTCTGAGATCTCCAAACTTTTACATCTTATAACGAACTCGTTGAAATGTGGGCTTCGATAAAAAGGAATTTCATAATGCTCAATTTCACCAATCCTTTCCATTAGATATTTTCTATTTTCCATACATCTGAGTGCCACATGCAGCAGACCCTCACTGCCCAGGAGAGCGACATATATGGCTGCTCTTATCGCGTTTAAAGCGGTATTTGTACAGATATTGCTTGTGGCTCTTTCTTTCCTGATATGCTGTTCTCTTGTTTGCAGCGTCATAACATAGCCCCTAATGTCTCCGCCAACTTGATAGGTAACACCTATTATCCTTCCAGGCATCTGCCATATCAACTTTTTGTCTTCTTTACA
>JAOZGB010000014.1 GCA_027491935.1 Thermoproteota archaeon
CAGTTCTCCGCCCCTGTCCCCGTCTACGAATGCAATGGTTACCTTCTTCTTTGAAAGCTCGATTATACTCTTGGGAACCTTGGCTCCACCAGTTGCAATAGCGTTTCTCCATCCATACCTAAGTAGGTTGAGTACATCCGCCCGCCCTTCAACAATGATGATCTCGTCTGACTTTAAAAGGTCAGGCCCACACACAAGCCTTTCAGGACCGTAGTAAGTCACCTCAGACGATGCAAGCATTTCGTTAAGCCTGTTTACCATCTCCTGAAAACTAACTTCCGACTTAACCTGCCACTGCTTCAAGATATCCATAGCTCGTTGGACGATCCATTTTCTCCTCTCTTCCCTTAAGTCACGCATGTCTCTTAACTTTACTTCAGCATCATATGGTCCAATCTTAATCACAGTTTCAAATGCGGCGGCTAGTAAAGCGGTTTCAGCTTTGTTTAACCCGCTTTCAAACCTAATAATGCCTTGAACTCCATTCTTGCTTCTTTTAATGTCGACTTCGATTCTACCAATCTTTCCGGTTTTCTGAAGTTCTCTGAGCTCTAACTCTGGTCCAAGCAGACCTTCTAGCTGCCCAAATATAGCCCCTATTACATCGCTCCTCTCAACAACCCCAGAAACGAAAAGATCAAAAACACACTCATATTTCAATACCGTTGGCTTCGTAGTTTCATCCCTCTTAGAATTCATCATCGATCAACCTCCAATATTAAGAGCGTCAGCCCTGTACCTCCTCCGACTAATCCGAGAGGGTCATAGATCAGCCCACGCTATCCTCTCTACCCTCCGGTCATAACAGAGGAGGATAAACCGGGCTGACGCCAATAATCTAAGGTATCTCGCTATTATTAAAGCTTTCTTTTAACCGATTTAAATGCTAACTCTTTAAGGAAGTCTACAAATTCTTTAGTTAGCTCTGGAACGGTGTTTAAGACTTTAATCCCCTCTCGTACGTACATCTCTGCCTTGGCTTCTACGTAGTTTAATGCTCCAGTTTCTACCATTATGCTACGTATTCTCTTTACATCTTCAACCGAAATATTGTCTGAGCCAATCCTACTCTTAATAAACTTTTTTTCCGATGGCTGGGCAAGCTGGAGAGTTTTATAGAGGAGTAGAGTTTTCTTTCCCTCCCTAAGGTCATCTATGACGGACTTTCCCGTTATCTTCGGGTCCCCAAACACTCCTAGGATATCATCTCTTATCTGAAATGCTATGCCAACGTTCTCTCCATATTTTCTAAGAACATTAAGAACACTGGATTTACATCCTCCTAATCTTGCACCCATTAGTAAAGAACAAATGAAAAGTGAAGAAGTTTTAAGTCTCATCATATTCACAATTTGCTCTTCGCTCATAAGAGAAATTGTAGGGTAAGACATATCAAGTGTCTGTCCCTCTATTAACCGTCTATAATAGTAAAGGTACATCGAAACTGCATCCATTTTAGCTTCAATTTCAAAATTGGATGATACTATGACCTCAAGTCCAAGCTCTAAAAGACTGTCCCCGCCAAGAATTCCTAAAGCCTCACCTAGAACTTGATTTCCACCACCGATCTCATCGGCGTACCTTACATGTAGCGCTGGCTTGCCTCTCCTTATAAGACTTTTATCCATAATGTCATCTTGAGCAAGAGAAGAGTTATGGAGAAACTCGATAGATATGCTTGTCTTAACAGCCTCTTCCTCCTCTCGCCCTCCAACCCCCCTGTAGGCCATCACAAAACTAATGGGCCTCCATCTCTTCCCTCCAGCTAGGATATAGTCTTTTATTACCATGTAATATCTTTTTACCAGTTCATCCCTCTGTTTTCTGATAATATCATCCAAGTATCTCTCTATCTCCTTGTTTATCCGTGGCAAATAACATGACACAACATCCTGAAGCATGTAACCTCTACATTAATATCGCTAAGATACTAATAACTCTTTAACACCTAGCAACGAATTAAAATTATATGAAAGGGATATATCTGTTCCAGCAGTTGAAGTAATGGTGATAACTTAAAGTTGGAAGGCGACATCAAGATTAGACTACATAGATTAGAGAGACTCATTCTTAAAGCGCTTTTAGAAATGGGGGACTCAACAACTTTCGAAATAGCCCAAAAAATCGGAGTTAAAAAGGATGCCATTGAAGTAGCTTCATTGTGGGCTGCTGAGAAGGGACTGGTGACTATTCGCACAGAGACTCATATGTTGGCAGAACTTACCAAAGAAGGCTGGGATACGCTGAATGACGGCCTACCTGAGAGAAAACTTCAACGTATCTTAGAAAAAGGGCCCATTCAAATCTCTAAGTTAAAAAAGGGGTTAGAGAGATTCGATATAGCTATCGGGTGGGCTAGAAGGAGAGGTTGGATTAAAATAAAAGATGACAGTGTTCAGCTAACGGAGAAAGGTTTGAACGAGATTAGTATCGAACTTCCTGAAGAACAGATCATTAAAAACGCTGCAGCAGCCCCCGTGTCAGTAACAAAGGAGAATAAGCATGCAATAGATGAGCTTGTTAGAAGAAAAATTTTACGATTACATATCGAGAAAAAGAAGATTTTAAGCCTCACCGAGAAAGGTAGAGAGGTTGCCACAAGGGTAGGCGTATCAGCGGAAGTTTCAAAACTTACCCCCGAACTTATAGTAACCGGAAAATGGCGTGATGTCGTTTTAACCCCTTACGATATCAGCGTTAAACCACCCACCATCTATCCTGGGAAGAAACATTTCATGCGACAAGTCATTGACTATATTAGGAGGATCTGGCTTGAGATGGGATTCAAGGAAATGAAGGGACCCATCCTTGACATCGCTTTCTGGGTCTTCGATGCTTTGTATCAACCTCAAGACCACCCTGCTAGAGACCTAGCTGATACGTTCTATGCTGAAACCCCAAGTCACGGGGAACTTCCAAGCCCTGAGATTGTCGAAGCTGTTAGGAGAACACATGAAGACGGGTGGACAACTGGATCGACGGGGTGGGGATACAAGTGGGATGAAAATGAAGCGAGAAAGTGTGTACTTAGAACCCATACAACATCGCTCTCAGCTAGAACTCTTGCAAAACTACGTGACGACGTCAAAAATGGAAACATTCCAGCCAAATATTTCTCTGTTGGAAGAGTTTTTAGGAATGAAACTCTAACGTGGAAGAACCTTGCTGAGTTCTACCAGACAGATGGTATAGTAGTGGGGAATGTCAACTTCAGACATCTCCTAGGTTATCTTAAAGAGTTTTACAACAAGCTCGGTATCAGAAAATGCCGATTCAGACCAGCCTACTTCCCTTACACAGAAATGTCGGTTGAGATAGAGGTCTTTGACGAAAGGAAGGGCGTATGGGTTGAATTAGGGGGGGCAGGTATTTTTAGACCAGAGGTTGTTAAACCATTGTTAGGAAAAGACATTCCAGTCCTTGCATGGGGGCCAGGACTTGAGAGAACTGTTATGAACAGGTATAATATCGAAGATATAAGAATCCTTTATATGAATGATCTGGAGATTCTAAGATCTGCTAGATTATGGATCGGTTAGAGGTGACAGACCCTGCCTGTTATAAGTGTTAACCTACATGAATTCGTGAAATTTGTAGGAACTGATTTATCCATCACAGAAATCGCAGAAGCTCTCCCAATGCTCGGGGTAGCATGGGAGGGATACCATGATGGGGAATTCTCAGTAGAGGTTTTTCCAAATAGACCTGATATGCTTTCCGTTGAGGGCCTAGCACGAGCTTTCTCATCGTTTATAGGCATAAGGCTTGGTTTACGGAAATTCGAAGTTGAACCACCTGCGGATAAAGTGACAAGAGTAGAGAAGAAGATATCTCCCATAAGGCCGTACATTGGTATGGCTGTAATCTTAGACTTTCCGATGCAGGAAAATGCTCTGTTATCTATGATGCAACTCCAAGAAAAACTACATATCACACATTGTAGGAGGAGAAGAAAAGCCTCCATAGGAATATATGATTTAGACACCATAGGTTTCCCCATAACTTACACTACAAAGCCTGCGGATTTTAAGTTCAGGCCACTAGAATGGGATAGTAAAATCACGCTAAGAGATATCCTTCTTAAACATCCAAAGGGTATAGAGTATGCTCATATCCTTAAAGGGTTAGATCGTTACCCTATCTTGCTTGACAATAATGGAACAGTCCTATCAATGCCCCCTATAATTAACTCTGAAGATACAAAGGTGACTTTAAACACCACAAACCTTTTAATCGACGTTACAGGAACCCATCTTAAAACGGTACTTGAAGTCCTAAACATAGTGACCAGTAACATAGCAGAAAGAGGAGGAAGAATAGGGGCTGTCAGGATTCTTTACCCTGATAAAGAACTTGTTACCCCTGATATGAACCCGAGGTCTCTTGCCCTAAACATAAGATATGCAAGAAAACTTCTAGGAATAAACCTTACAGTAAAAGACATTGAGATGTACCTTAAGAAAATGGGATATGAAGTTAAAAGTAGCGGAAAGCGTGACGAAGTAGAAGTCTTAGTACCATGCTATCGGACAGATATAATGCACCAGATAGATCTGGTTGAAGATATCGCTATAGCATACGGATACAGTAACTTTGAACCTGAATTACCTTCTATATCTACTATTGGCGAGGAGGACGACATTGAGAAGTTTTCTCATGTACTTAGAGATTTAATGGTAGGATTTAATATGCAAGAGGTTATTACATTCTATTTATCCAATGAGAAAAAGCTCTTCAGATGGATGGAGGTTCCAGTTGAACCATTAGTAAAAACGTCTAACCCGAAGACAGAGGAGTACACAGTACTGAGGACATGGCTCCTGCCATCGCTTATGGAAGTTTTATCGAGAAACCAGCACAATGAATATCCGCAACGGATCTTTGAAGTAGACGATGTCGTCATACTCGACGAAAAAACGGATACTGGAGCTAGAACGGAAAGAAAGCTAGCAGCTGCCTTATGTCATGCAGAGACCGGATTCCATGAGATAAAAGGGCTTGTTGAAAGTTTCCTAAAGAATATCGGGATAAAAGGCTACAGGTTTGAAGAGTTAGAGAAGGGGTGCTTCATAACAGGAAGGGCGGCTAAAGTGCTTGTAGAACAAGATGAAATAGGATACTTCGGAGAGATTCACCCTAAAGTCCTAGAGAACTGGGGGCTAAAAATGCCGGTCTCAGCCATGGAATTCTCTGTCGACAAAATATACAAACATGTGAAGGAAATTTAAATTGACCCTAATGAAATTAAAGATTTGAGATGCCAACAAACCTAACTGTTGAAGCACTAAAAAAGAAGGAGGAGGTCGAAAAAGCGAAAACCCAAGAAGAAAAACTCGTCAAGCTTAAAGAGTTCCTCTCTCTCATCCCAAAGCATAAAGGAACTGAAAAGCTCGTTAAACAAGTTAGGAGACAGATCGCTACTCTTGAAAAAGAACTCAAAAGAAAAGGAAAAACCAGAACAGGATTCTCATATTTAGTGGAGAAGACAGGTGATATCCAAGTAGCCTTGGTATCAACTGAATATCGCATCAAATCAGAACTTATGGAGCTGTTAACAGGAGTGAAGCCTAGTTACACTGAGATTACGCCATCGGGGAAGATGTACGCTGGAATCTTTAAGTATAAGGGGATATACATACAGATTGTTAATATACCTGTATTAAACAAATGGCAGGATGAGAAAATCATTAGGAGAGGGATGGCACAGATAAGAAATAGCGATATAGCGTTGATAGTTTTAAGTGGAAGAGATTATAAAGGGGATTTGGAAAAAATAGATGGCTTACTGTTTGTTCAAGGCAATATCTACCTTGCAACCCATCTACAAGTAGAGATTGAAAAGTTACCCCCTAGGTCAGGATTAAAAATTATTATAGAACCAAAACCTGATCAGAACACTATAGGAGAAGTACTTGACAGTCTTAGAAATAGCGGTATAAGAGATCTCCTAGTAAACATAAGAGGAAAAGTCTCCATATCAGATATCGTGGACATAGTAAAATGTAAGCCTACGATAAAACCTGCCATAGCGCTTTTGCCCGATATTAACGGTTTAGACAAGTACTATCCTAAAATAACAATGATAGAAAAGCCAAAAAACACAGACCAAATAGGAGAGGCTATAATAAAATCGCTAGGGTTAATTCGTGTATATACAAAAAAGATAGGAGTCGATGAGCCAAGCAAAATGCCATTGTTACTAAGAGAAGGAGCCACGGTCATCGAAGCAGCGAAGATGATACATAAACGATTCGCTGAAAGATTCTCCTACGCCAAAATATGGTCTAAAAAGATTAGACCTAGCCCACAGCGTGTCGGGCCATTGTATACTCTTAATGATGAAGATATTATAGAAATTCACATAAAATAATTTTAAAAAATTTAAATTACTTTAAGTATGTTATTGTAAACATAAACCGCTGGGCGTTTCTGTGGGAATGGTAGATGAAGCATAATAGACATAATCAATTAGGACTAAAACCAAAAATATTTTATAGTAAACCGTCCATTCCATGGTTGATGGAGCTACCCCTAGCACCCGTTGACAGGATACTTAGAAAGGCAGGTGCAAGAAGAGTTTCAGAAAGCGCAGTTAAGGCACTAGCCCAGTTCATAGAAGACGAAGGCTTGAGAATCGCAAAAAGGGCTAACGAACTTGCAAGGCATGCTGGAAGAAAAACAGTAACGGAAGAGGATATAAGAGCCGCACTAAGAACATGAAACCCCCCTTTCTTTACACTCGAAAGAACAGTATCGTAAAACGGAGGTGACTGTCATAAACAGGATCCCTGTTTTCGAAGAGTATGCCGGGGGCGGGCTTCGAACCCGCGACCTCCGGATTTCACCGAGCCTTGACAATTAGGGATTATGAGTCCGGCGCTCTAACCAGGCTGAGCTACCCCGGCACTCTATAGTACCAGGGTAAGTTTTAAAATGTAACTGCAAAAGTTAAGAATACTTTGAACCCATGTAATATGGGGGACGTGGTCTAGCTTGGCGGGATGCCGGCCTTGGGAGCCGGAGGTCAGGGGTTCAAATCCCCTCGTCCCCACTAAGTTGTTAGCGTAGAAGCCCCGGTAGCTCAGCTGGCAGAGCGACAGACGCGGTGTCGAGCCTTGTAAGCTGTTGGCCGAGGGTTCGAATCCCTCCCGGGGCTTTCTCAACTCTTTTACTATTATTCGCCATTCATGCTCTATTCTTGAAAAGAAGAGCCCCGGGCGGGATTTGAACCCGCGGCCTACGGCTTTCAGGAGAGTTTACCGGGCCGTCGCACTACCTGGCTGTGCTACCGGGGCTTCATTAATAGTTAGTTTCAACACTTTTTGAATATTTCTATATTGAATGCTCCATAGCAAATCTTAGTATATATTTGTCTAGCTCATCCTCCCGTATTTTTTCGTTAAAGTACTCCTCTAAGTATTTTACTAGTCCTTCCTCAGGCGGTAGTCTCGTTTTAAAGTACATCTGATGGTCCTTAATCCAGCTTACAACCCTTGACCTAAGCTCATCGATGCTTTTGTCTACAGGTAGCATTAAAGGTTCCACATGTTGTGTTACGTGTTTCTGCTGCCTGAACCTTAAAAGCAGGGCTGTTAATGTTATAGAAACTGTTAAAACTAATATTGAAGCGACTATTATTCTATATTTGTTTGGGTTTATAACTTCGATTGTAAATTGTTCTCCCGGCCTTAGGTCCCCGATTCCCCAGCTTGCGAGTTCTCTCGTTAATAGTAGGTGTAACATTGGTTTATTAGCCTCAAGTTCTATGTAAGAAACTGTTGAAAGGTGAAGTCGTGATTCATTGCCAATAACTATTTGAGAATCTAAGTTTGGCACTGGCACGGCTAGGTGAATTGAGGCTGTATTAGCTTTTATTACGACTTTGTACTTACGTTTGTAACTTATGTTTTCAATGATGTAGGGCAGTTTTTCTTCGTTCTTTATCGCTAATAATGGATCACCTATTAGGATTAGTTTGGGGGCTCTCTTCCCCTGTGCTATTTTAATATTGTTTATTATCCTAGTAACTTCGCCTAATGATAACCCTTGAATGAGGAGCATATGAACCATGTGCTCGGGGTAAGTGCTCCCATACTCTTCTGCCCCATATTCCAAACTTGTAGAGCCAATATAGGCCGCAGCACCGTTATCCATGAATCTGTAGGCTATGCTTTCATTTGGGTTACTTAGCTGTGAGAACGCACAGGTTTCACATGAAAGTGTCAATACGATGGTTGGAAACATATATGGAATATCTGTGAAATCCAATAGCGGTTTCCCATGTTGCAACGGAGAGAACGCATAAATATTTCCGTGGAGATTTATATATGTTAGGAGCCCACCCTGGACTAACGTACCCAGAAACGTCTGATATGAGAGGTTTTTAGCGTCTTGACTATCGCTTAGATAGAAAGTCTTGAGGCCTACTCTTTTCATCTCGCGGATTATTTTCCAAGCAAGTGCGGATCCAGATTCCATGCTTACTACTAATCCCCTCTTAGTCCAGGTTCCCCGTAACTCTGGGAAAGCCAGTGATACAGCTATAAGTCTTGAGGTTGAGTAAATATTTGTAGATGTTAGCAACCCTATTTTTACGTCGATGTATTTATCACTATCTATACTAGTAGAATAGTTATACAATTTTATTAGTTTATTATAGTTTTTACGTGTTACTGGAGGTGATACTACTGCAAGCCATTCAGGTTTAAACATGCGGATGGCTTCAGGATCATAGGAAACAAGAAATCCGCCTCGAACTCCTGCATAGTGTGCTGCAATAAGCACATAGGAAATATCATTTGTTAAAGTCATTATAAGATAATTTTTCATCCAAGCTTGCGTATACGCATAGTTTATGACGTCTCTAACCGTCTCTAACCTTAATACTGAACCAGTAGTTTCTACGCTGGCCCGACCATAGATTATTAATTTTTTTACACCTATCGACGAAAGTCGGGAAAGAACCTTATAGCTGGTGCTGGGGACCACTATGCTTCTTGTTAAAGTTGCGAGATAACAGATATATGGCATTACATCAGGCAAAAGAACGTCTTCGCCTATTATCGCTGAGTTAAAAGATATCCCGTATTCTAGGGCTATATCGAGAAGTCTATTGACAGAAAGATTCCCGTTAAAATATTGAATCCTAAACGTAGATGAGAATGGAAGGTTACGTATCTCATCTTTACCACTAAGGACAAGTAGTCTAAGAGGGCTTGTATAAGAGGTTAGGGGAGATAATAGAAGATAATCTGTAAGGCTATTAGCAACGAAAATAACGTTAGATCTTAATTGAGCGGTTTGGGAATCTGATGTTATTGTTGTTATCGTGACCCCTACAAGTAATAAAGGAACCAGCCTTCTCAGAAATCCTATCATACGATAGTATTTAAGATGAAGGCTAACTATAAATTATACGAGCTTAGTATGAGGGGTTTATGTTGATTTACAGGTCAAAAGCCTTAAGCAAGTACACAAAGTACAAATTCATCTTTATTAATGGAATACACACCGAAAAACATCAATCTAGGCAAAGATTGATTGAGCTGACACGTGTAGTTGACGGAAAGCATGGTGTTTGCAGTTTACTTGTAGACGGCAAAATGGTTTTTTCTCCGTTACATGTGGTATCGGCTATCGAACATGCAGCTCGGGCATCGGTGGAAAGTAAGAGAGATTTAAAGGTTGAAATTAGCCTTTATCTTCTTGCAACAACGCAAATATCCGAAGCTCTAGAAAAAGTCCTTCCTAAAGGTTCCCATGATTTTTGCGTATTAATTCTTGCTGAAGATGAGGATTCGGCTCATGCAGCATTTAGGGAGATTACTGAAATTTTGCAGGGGGCGGTAAATCCAGATCTTTTAGAAACACACACGAGAGATAAGTTAAGATGCCAAGAGGAAGCATTCGGCATAAGATTAGATGGGAAACGTAATGAGGTAGAAAAGATCTTACTTGAAATGATAGCTATTTCAAGGCTGTAGTGGGAGCGGGCCCGGCGGGACTCGAACCCGCGACAACTGGCTTAGGAGGCCAGCGCTCTAATCCTAGCTGAGCTACGGGCCCTCCTCCTTCTTGAATATTGTAAAGCCGCAATATCCGCATGTCCATCTGTTACTGTGTTCGGCCATGAATCTTCCGCATCTAGGACATTGTCTTTTTAGTCTTATTAGTTTTTCGTTTTCGATCTTGTAGTATTTAGCGATGGTATTGCTCATATTATTCACCTCTCTGTTCAGATGGGGTATTTCTTTTAATTATATGTTTCGGCTCTATTCTCTTAGCGTACTCCATAGTATCGTATACCCTTGCTTTTACCTCGATGCCGCGTGTACCAGGTATGTATCTCATCTTTACAATCAATGTTTTGGACGGGTCTGTTTTTAGATGCTCTACGACTATCCTTTTTGCATCAATCCTCTTTAATGGTGATTCGACGTTTTTTAAGAGTAATATGTATTGCGTCCTATGTAGTAGATCTTGTCTCTCACTCTTGACTATTTCCAGATCCATCAACCTTTATTCGCCTCCATTAGACTTAAATTTTATCTGACTTGGAGTGCGTAGACTCCTTCATCGTCAATATTGAGCAACTTCGCGGCTTTCGATTCTTTAGGATTAAGAATTATTATTATCCCCTTCCAGTTGGAGGTTAACTCCTTAGATCCGCATTTAGGGCATGTATCGTCAAAAGTCAAAGTTTTACATTTTCTACACGCTTTCAGCTTCACCTTCGGTCTCCTCCTTAATCCTTCCAAGCCCTGGCTGTCTGCACGTCAGTATAATTTTCATAAATGCTCTTTCCTCCTCCTCGGTTATCTCACCGACCTTCTCAGGAAAAATCTTCTGAGGTTTACTTACTGATATAACTCTAGCCCTTATCAGGTCATTTCTACGGAAGGTTATACCTGTCTTTCTGCCGGTAAGCATGCCATCACTATATGAAAAATAATCGTCCGCTAGTTGAGAGATATGAATCATTCCATCAAAGGGACCAACCCTTACAAAGACCCCATAGCTTTCAACATGAGTAATCGGGCCTTCCACTATCTCCTGTACCCTAGGGAGATATGCTAAAACATCAAACTCTACTTCTATGTGTAGACTCGAGGAGGTGGGGGGAATCCTAGCTATCCCCTGGCTTTTTACATTCAATATTTCCAGTACTAATCCCACATCAGGTATGTAAGTATCTATAAATCTTGACCTAAGGTCTTCAAGAATTACTTCAGCTAGGTTATCTGAAATTTTGTAGGGAAGCACAACGGATACGTCTCTCAACCTCACCTTGTGAAACATTAATAACACCTACCTCATACCTTCAACGATAAGCCGACCATTAGACCCCATGTAGACAACCGGAATGGATGCTTCTCTTAGTTTAACTACTAATTCATGGTCACAGGTTCCTACAATAATATTTCTATTTTCTCTCGCAAAATCTATTATCGCCATGTCAGCTTTGCTCTCTACCCCACAGTATCTTAAAACTTTAATGCCCAACTTATCTAGAGATTCCAACGCCTTTTCAGCTAATTTGGATTTAAACCCCTTCCTACTATGCGCAATCGATTTAAGCTCATTTACACAAATGCTGAGTGTTACTATCTCAGATGCTTGAGCCACCTCCATGATCTTATCTATCGAGAATCCGGTTCTTTGAAATATCATGATCATGAAACTACTGTCAATAAGCAGCTTCATTGTAGCTTTCACCATTTGAAATAGGGAAGTGCTGATGATAAATGGGCCCGGTGGGATTCGAACCCACGACCTCTCGGTTATCAGCTTCACCCAAGGTCGAGCGCTCCAACCAGGCTAAGCTACGGGCCCATGTGGACCGAGAGGGATTCGAACCCTCGACCTCCGCCTTGCGAAGGCGGCGCGCTCCCAGGCTGCGCTATCGGCCCACTAATATGTAGGGTAGATAGTGCTAATTAAAATTTTGGCATAGTTATTGTTCTTCAATTTTATACCTTAGTAATCCAACGATACCGCCAAAGGCTTCAACCTGTTTCCCCCACTCAGTCTCCGACGTTATTACTTCGATTTTCGTACCGTAATTTTCAGCTAACTCGCCCATGTACTCTACTATGTCCTTAGGGTCGCTTATCTCAAAAGTTGTACTACCACATTTGGGACACGGCTCTGACGATAGTTTTTCGACAAGTAGTTCTATGTCTACTGCTTTTACCCATTCGGTCTCGCTATACCCGCAGTTTAAACATTTTCTACCAACAAGGTAAAGGTTAAGATTGTCAAGTATTAGGATTTTTTCGACAGCACCCATCTTTAAGGCGTTTTCCACATTTTCTCTACCGTAAACAACAGCGTCAGGGTCATTAATTATAGCTCTCAAGAAATCCTCGACGATTTGCTTTTCTCTCGCAAGAATCGTATCGGATATTATGCTCGATGCTTTCCAGACAAGTTCCCTTACACCTGATTCACCAGTATATGACAGATTAACTAATGCCATTACTTTCTTCTTCAAGCTATAATGAACATAATCCCCTTCTATAAATTCCCTTTTGGCATCTCCAGGTCCACCAACTATTATTCCTTTTAGGTCATGCAAGGGTAGGAATGCCTTATTCACATGTTCCCCAAGTTTTTTGTAGAATTCCATCACTGATATTTCTCGTAACCTTTCAAACCTCCTCTGAGATTGCCCTCCAGCACTATGTTTAGGAGGAACTAGCGAAGCTACCTTATCTAGTATCCTATAGTTGGATCCCCTGATCAAAGCTATGTGCCCACCACCTCTATCCATAACTATTAGCCCGTATGACTCCTTTTCCTTAGTCATCTCCATAAGAGGTTCAAGGAAAAACTTTTGATCGCACCGGTAAATGAAAGACCTTATAGGCTCTGGAGGGATTACCTCGTATAGTTCTATTTTTTCAGTGCCACGAATCTTATTTCTAGGGATTGCACCACAAAATAGTGCTATTCCATTTTCAGGGGGAACTCTATATAATTTTAGGCGTTGAAGGAGCGACTCTAGAGCAGCCTGAACGTTCTTCCTAGTAGACTTATCCTTTATGTTCCCTGCCTGATCGTACTCCTTCCTAAGATATCGCGTAACTTCGAAAATGTTTCTGTTTGGAGGGATATATAGGCTTATGAGTTCTGTCCCCCTTCCTTCTTTGCTCCTGAGAATTGATAGTTTCTTTTTGAATATGTAACGACTATATGAATCTTCCTGCAAGTTTGACACCACAATGTTGCGATATATTTATAGTGTGAGCTAATATTTGAGTTTGCTGTGAAGCTCTGTATTTTCGAAGATTATAGATATAGGTATTTTATACCGTTAACGTATACAAGACCGGTCTTTCAGCTTAGATACGGCTCGGTGACGATGCTCCAATACATCGCAAAGGCTTTAGAAATGAAGCCGGAAGTGGTTATTTGCAGAGAATTGGTTGCTAAGAAGGCGAGCTGGCTATATCCCGAGGTACAAGTTAACAGAGTAAACCTAAATGACGTAAGAGAATTCCTATTTGTAAATTGTAGGGTAATCCCCTCTAAGAGGGATCTGGACCAGATTTTAGACTTGAAACCAGGGGAGTTTCTCCAAGCAGAGGATACTATTTATGCCTTCAGACCCAAAGATAAGGAAGAACTAGATAGAGTAAGGAAAAGCCTGTTTAAACCTTTAGAATGCGAACCTAACACAAATATGAGAGAGATCAAGTACTACTGGGATTTAATCGCGGTTTTTGAATCCGCATTGAAGGAAACAGTTGAATGCAAGAAGTTAAATTTTAAGGAGGTAGGTGTTACCGTGGAAGGAAATAGCGGCTTACATGTCGGTAAAGATGCAAAATTTTATGGTCGCATATTTATCGACTGCACAAAGGGGCCGGTTTTTATTGGACGCAATGTAAAACTGGGGCATGGCACAACAATTGAGGGTCCTGCATATATCGGAAATGATACATACGTTATGCCATCAAGCCGGTTGTCCACGTGTTACATAGGTAACGTATGTAGAGTTGGAGGAGAAGTTGAATGCTCAATCATAGAGGCTTATACTAACAAATATCATTATGGATTTTTAGGCCATAGCTATGTTGGTTCATGGGTTAACATAGGCGCCGGGACGACAACTTCAGATTTAAAGAACACTTATGGCACTATTAGAGTTTATTTAGACTCCAAAAGAGTAGAAACCGGCCTGATAAAGCTTGGAGCATATATCGGAGATCATTGCAAAACGTCAATCGGGTGTTTAATATATTCAGGAGTATCTATAGGCACAGCATCACACGTTCATGGAATCGTTACGAGAAACGTACCGCCATTCACCATCTTTCTAGAAGGCATAGGAGCTAAGAATATCGAACTTAACCTTGAAAGCGCTGTACTAACCTACAGAAGAATGTGTAAGAGAAGAGATGTTGAACCGTCAACTATAGAAGAGGAGATCTTACGGAATATTTTTGAGGTAACCAGCACTGAAAGGAGAAAAATGGGCGTCATGGAGGGAAAGATAACTTTGCCATAGATAGAGGCAAGAGCAACATTAATAAATAACTCATTAAGATGGTATATGTGGAGTGAATATGGATATCGTTTCAGTATCCGGATGGGTTTTAGCGGGTGTCCTTGCTACCGATAGGATCAGGCTAACTCTTAAACATAAACCGAGGTTAAACCAGAAAGACCTTGAATTAATGATCAATAATCTCCAATCTGTGAAAATGGAGCTGAGAAGGCAGCTCGAGGAGATCTGATGAAAGCAATAAGCTGGGTCTCAGGTAAGGGTGGAACCGGTAAAACAACAATAGTGGGAAACATAGGTTATATACTTTCAAAAAGCGGCTTTAAGACTATTTTAGTGGATGCCGACCACGGGCTTTCCTGCCTCACAAGACTATTCAAAATAAACGCTAGAGTCGACTTAATAGACCTGCTTAAGTCCAACTATGTCGACTTAAAGGACATAGTATACCCAACAGGCATAGAAAACTTATTTATCATACCGAGTAAGGATAGGATAAAGGTATCTGAAGTAAGGGGGGTTAGCAGACTAAAAGGCATGTTTAACTCACTGGATAGCTTCGATTACATTCTCATAGACGCACCTGCCGGCCTCGGCGAAACAATTGTTAACTTAATGGCTGTTACAGGATACTATGTAATCGTAGCACAACCTACACCATGGAGTATCGATGCCGCACTTAAGCTCAAACTGATAGGAGATAAAATAGGAGCAAAACCTGAAGGTTTTATATTAAATGATATAGAGGGCAAGATAAGCATGTTTAAGGAAGCAGTTCCTAAATTCGAGAGGTTGCTAGGCGTCAGGTGCATAGGACTAATTCCACACGACAAAAAGGTTAAGCTAAGCTCGATAAAGCTTGAAATAATAGCCGGGAACTCGACGAATAGGGCTGTTAGAGAGTTCTACAAGATTGCATCTGCCATAGCAGGATTGAAGTTCGAACCTCCTAAGAGAGGGCTATTACCATTTTTCGGGTAAAGGATTTGAGCTTAGAACTTGAGGGCAAAGTAAACTCTAGACAATTTTTATCAATGTTAGAGACGACGGTATGGAGTTCCAGACTAACAGGAATAGTAAACGTGGTATGTAGGGATGGAATAGGTAAGATATTTTTATCAGATGGTTACCCGATAACAGCATCGTACACGTCAGCTGGAAGGGCCTACCAGGGAGTGTCTGCCTTAAAATTAATTCTAGAGCTGAAAGATGAAAAGTTAGCTTTTAGGGTGGAATCGTCTATAGATTACGTTTTAAATCACGTTAGAAAAATGATCGAAAATGTCTTAAAGAGCAAACGGCCAGGAATGAGGATAACATGGATTAAAAATGTCAGCTCATTTGTAGCAGATTTATCTGATAGGTTTGAGAATTTTATCATTAGAGGAGTTTCCGGGGACATACAGTCGATAGCGTTATTCAAAGAAAAGAAGCTACATACCGTCATAGTTCTATATCCAGATGGTATAAGAGTTTCCGGGCTTATTTTGGACGGGATCTCACAAGAGCATGGTTTAGTAGACTATGAGGCTGTAGATTCTAGCGAAGTAGAGTTGTTTGTAGAATATAGAAGTGAAGGTATTAGGGAGTACGTGCTAGAATCAATATATGGGAGTGGGCCGAGAGGGAGTTGAACCCTCGACCTCCGCCTCGTGAGGGCGGCGTCATGCCGCTAGACCATCGGCCCACTTTACCTTCTACCCACTTTACCTTCTAGCAAGTTTAGTATGTTTCTTCCTTAAGTTTTTACTCTTACACCTGCGGCATCTAACGGCATTTATTGGATTCTTAGACCCACACTTTCTACAAATCTTGTAATTCAGCAGGGCTTCCCAAGCTATCCTCTTTTTCAATGGATCTGTGATAGGCATCTTAATCCCTTCGGATGATATGATAATCTGTACATGCTATAAAAGTTTATTTTCTTAAGAATGATGAGAATAGTGAGGACGATGGACGCCCCCACTGAGACCCCAAACGATAAAGCTAACAAAATACTCGAACTTATAAGAAAGAGAGGGACAGTACATCTTAGAAGGATTATCGTGGAGTCCGGCCTTCCTTTTAATGAAGCATTGCCTATCTTAAAGTCGCTTGAGGAGAAGGGGCTCATAGAGGAGTTTAAACATGGAGGATACACATATTATAAAATAACCGATGCAGGGAAAGATTTTATTGAAACAGAATAGATAATAATTTGCCCTAAAATTAGAATTTCTACTTCACGGGGCAGACATGGAGAGTGATAACATTGAAAATTCCACTTTGTAGGATATGCCTTAAAACAGGGACGTACTGTCAGAAGTGTGAATCGACAATCGCTGAAGGTTTGGTAAGCCCTCTCGACATTAAAGTTTTGAAGATTCTACTTGATAGCAAATTTGTCGAGAGCATAGATAAGAAGGTTGAGTATGTAAAGTCAATTAACATAGGAAAACGTATAGTGGTACTTATTAGGGGTAATCTAAATATGGAACAAACCGATAGAATGAAAAATTTACTCTCGAGACGCCTTAGAAGCAGGGTTCAGATTGTTATAGGATCCGATGACCCTGAACAGCTGGTGAGGGAACTTTATAAGCCTGTTAGGGTTCTAGCAGTAGGACGGGTACACCTCCCCGGCGATATGAAAGCTCTTAGGGTTACAATTGCAAGTAAAGACTACCGAAGGTGGAGACGAAAAATTGAAGATATGACTGAGTTGGCAAGCCGGCTAACCGGATACTATATATATGTAAGCCGGATATGAAAGTTCAAATTTTTAAGAAAGCAAATTTGACAACTATAAAAAGGTAGGGATTTAAATTGGTCGAAAAAATAACATGTAGCTCGTGCGGGAGAGATATAACCTATGAAAGGGAAAAAACTAGTTTCTATTGTTTTAACTGTGGAAAGGCAAGAATTTATAGATGTAGATTATGTAGAATGTTTGGGAGGGATTACGTCTGTCCAAACTGTGGTTTTGAAGGTCCTTAGGTGATAAATGTGTGTGGTAAAGTGTTGATGAATGTAAAATTGATGCCTGGTGAAAAGTTCAAAGCCGAAGACATACTTGAGGAGCTAAACAATCTAACGGATGAAAGGTTTAAGATAGTAAAGACAAGCATAGAGCCTATAGCATTCGGAATTTCAGCGGTAAGGGCCGTTATTATTATTGAAGATCCAAAGGTTGGAGGCAGCATTGTAGAAAAGGAACTTGGCAAGATCAAAGGGGTTGGATCCGTTAACGTAGAGCAGGTCACTTTAATTTAAGCTTTCTGCTTTGAAGACGACTCCAATTGGATCCGCAGCTCTTACAAATCCCCATCTGAGGGATAAAACATGATAAACAATACTCCTTACCACACAGAATACACTTTCTTGTATGTTGAACCATTCTGCCGCATCTTGAGCAACGATTCATCCAGTTTAAATCTTGAAAGTGAATTATATAAGTTGCTATGGTTGCGGTGAATTGAATTGACAGATATTGTGGTATTCGAGAAAATAATTGGAGTGCTCCAAAGGTCTGAAAACAGAAGTATGACGCTAGATGAACTAAAAGAGCAGCTAAAACACTTAGGAGAGAATTTAGAAGGTAGGCAAATCCTGAAATTCCTCTTAAAACTGGAAGTTATGGGATTAATAATAGTAAGGGAGCTAAAAAGACGTGTTTATAAGATCATTCTTTCGAAGGGTACTGTAAGCCTTCCGACATTTGACGAGGAGTAAGATGGTAAAGTTGAAGATAGCTTTCCTAGGCTCTTATCTCCCTAAAATAGCTGGCACTGAGATATATCTCTCTAAAATAGCACAAGGCGTATCCGAAAGTGGAATAGGCGTTTACATAATTACCTATAGTTATGGCAGACCAGTCGGCAAAGAATTAGTTAAGGCTCTACCCACGATTAACCTAAAATATCTTAGAGGTATATCCTACGTTCTATTATCCTCATTGTATGCCAAATTAAAGGAAAAGGAGTTTGACATTTTCAACGCGCATTATGCTCTAACTTCGGGCTTAGCTGCAACAATATCAAAATTGCAACCGAGAGTTGTAACTTGTCACGGAACTGACATATTTAATGGTTTTAGAAACATAGTGTATAGGAGAGTACTTAAATACGTTATTGAAACTTCCAACCACACCGTTTTTGTGAGCAAATACTTAAAGGATAAAGCGAAAGAGCTAGGGATTAATGTAAAATACTCCTCGATAATCCCTGGAGGTGTCCACAAGCCAACTCCACCTATACGTGGGAAAGTGTGGCTTAAGAGGTCCTTATTAAACCTGGATAAGAGCTATTATGTTGTGTCCTTTTTAGGGGGCTTATACATTCATAAGGGAGCCCATCTAACAGTAGATATTGTGTATATGGCACAAAAGATACTTAAAAGAGATATTTGTCTTTTGATAATTGGGGATGGACCACTAAGAAGTTGGATACGAAAACGTGCTGAGAAGCTTGGGCAGAAAGTCATAATAACAGGATATGTGAGACATAAATATGTAAGGAGATACCTTCAAGCTTCCGATATTTTAATTGTGCCGTCAATAGAGGAAGGCTTGGGGCTCTCATGTCTTGAGGGTCTAGCCGCTGGTATACCTGTAGTGGCTTTTAGAACCGGTGGGATTCCAGAAATAATTAAAAACATGAGTAATGGCATTCTAGTGGAGACTATTTCAATAAGAGAGATGGCTGAGAAAATCGCTTTTTTAATAGAAAATAAGGAATTAAGGTCAAAAATAGTAATCAAGGGTTACGAGACAGCTAAAAAGTATTCGTGGAAGAATTGCGTGGAAAAATACATAAAACTATTTTATAAGTTAGCTAAAAATGGAAGGCGATAACCAAATGGAAATCAAACAAGTAATAGTCGTTAGAGGAGACTTAAAACTTAGCATTGGTAAGCTGGCGGTACAGGTTGCCCACGCATCTCTGGAGGCCTCAGAAATAGCAAAGAGAAAAGACCCTGGAATATGGCGTTTATGGAGGGGAAGTGGGAGTAAGAAAGTAGTCGTTAGATGCAAAGACCTGAACGAGTTAAACATCATCTATAAAAAGGCTCTACAGCTTTCACTCCCCGTTACACGCATACAGGATGCAGGTCTCACTGAAGTCCCGCCAGGGACAGTGACAGCTGTTGGTATAGGGCCGTATCATTCAAATCTAATAGATAAAGTTACAGGAAATTTACCCTTACTGTGAGGTTTTTACATGCAGATAGACCTTGACTTCGGGATGACATGTTATGGAACTGACACTAGAGGCATAGGTGGAAGGGTTCGGGTTAGGAATACAGACTTTATCGTTGATGAAATCCTCGAACCTGGCATTACTGCTTCGGTTCTTTCTATGCTGTCATCTTATATCCCATTTCGGATGGTTAAGACTGGAATATTTATTTTAGAGAAGGACAACATAGATACAATCACTGCTATCGAGCTCCTAGCTAGGAAGTTACGTTTGAAACCAAGAAATATTGGGTATGCGGGATTAAAGGATAAAAGGAGTTATTCATTTCAACGTATATCTATTGAGAGAGCCGTACCTATAAATGTGGTAAGGGCTGTTATGAGGTTAAAGCGTGTTAGGATACATTATGTTGGAGAGGGAAGGCGAGTAGTTGTAGGTTCTAACCCGGGGAATTACTTTAAGATCATTATAAGAGATGTTAAGATTCCATGTATAGAACTTGTGAAAATCAAAGTTTTCCCTAACTATTATGGATATCAAAGATTTGGATATAACAGACCCTACAACCATGAGATTGGCAGGTTTTTAGTCATTAAAGATTTTAAAGCAGCTGTTGAAGCTATCGTAATAGGACGGGGAAGGGGATACGAAGAAAAAGTTAAAGAGTATATTTCGAGCAAACCAAGGGATTATGTAGGTGCTCTCAGGAGGATACCTAAAAGAGTCTTACGACTTTATGTCCAATCATTCCAAAGTTACTTATTCAATTTGTACTTAAGTAGAAGGCTTGCGTATTCTAAAGATCTTTTAACCCCTATAGAGGGCGAATTAGAAGTTAAAATCAAAAATCTAGGTTTTGAGGGGGAATCCCTCCCGTCGAAAGCCCCGGCAGTCCGCCTTCCAGGCTATGGTTATAAAGAAAGGGGAACAACAGCCGATAAAATTATGGAAGAGACTATGAAAAGTCAACAGGTTAAATACTTGGATTTTCTAATAAAGGAAATCCCAGAAGTGAGTATATACGGTGGAGTCAGAAAAATCGCTGCAGTACCTAGGATTATCGACGCAAAAGCGCATGAAAACGATGTAAGTATAGAGTTCTGTTTAGAAAGGGGAGAGTATGCCAGCGTCTTTCTAAGAGAGGTCATGAAGCCCGAAAACCCTGTATTAGCCGGTTTGTGACTAGCTAAATCTCTTAAGCTGCTTTGAGAGTCTCAATATGTATGTTTTCCCTTTTCTTTCCCTCTCAACTAACTTCCTCTCTAACATGTCTGCAACCAATCTGGAGATCTTAGCTCTTGAAAATCCGGTGATATCTACAAGCTTTTCCTGTTCTATTTTACCCCCTGCATCTATTATGCTTTTAATTATCGATCTTTCGTCAGACAGTAGGAAGTAGAGGCTACTCACACTAAGTTTTTTTGTGCGACGTGAGATAACCATGCCCACAGCTATACCAATGAATGCACAACCCACCATAAGTAGATAATTTAAAGGGATAAGCCTCTTTTTTTGAACCTTCTTAAAGGTACCACCTTGGGTAACTATAACATTGAAACCCATCGCCTTAATCTCTTCTACGACTGAAGACTCTATATCAGATCCGACTATGTAGACCTCTTTCACCATAGGCAGCCTTGCTGAGAGAGCTTCACGAAGTGAAAGGGAGATTTCATCTGTCCTAGTAAATATAACAGGTCCTCCTACCTCTCGAGAGATTTTAACAGCTTCCAGATAGTTTGTTTCGTTCCAGCCGTTTACTAAGACTACTTTTTCGGCATCGTTCCAGAAGTATACTGCTAGCTCAATGGAGGTTTCAACTCTGGTAACCCCCATGACACGCCTAACAGTTAAACCATGTGACGATAAGAACGAGTCTACTTCAAGAGGAAGCACACTCGGATCTCCTATAATTAATACTTTCCTAGCGCCCATGCCGATGTATGTTAACAATAACTGTTCTGTTTCGGCATCTAGTTTGCTTATGCTAAGCACAGGTGCTCCTATTTTCCAACCGTACGCCTGAGCAACAACCCAGTCGGCAAAAATATCCCCTCTCACAATTATAAGATCAAATCCATTTTGGGTTTGTATTGATAATAGGATTAGTATAAGCGTTAATTTACTCATAATTGGTCCCTGTTAATTAAACGGGCCCGGTGGGATTCGAACCCACGACCCCCGGGTATCTCCGGACTTTTAAGAGCCCGGTGCTCTACCATACTAAGCTACGGGCCCTACTTTAGTGTATAGTATAAGGATGGTTAAATAAGTTTCCCTAAACCTTAGTAATAAGGTGACATGGTTGGAAGATGAGAATCTACGTAGAAGAGAACTTTGTAAAAAACTTATCAAGAGCGGGATTATTAAATCTGAGAGACTGGCCAAGGTATGTGAAAGGGTTCCAAGACACATTTTTGTTCCAAAAAGGCTCATTAGAGATGCTTACACAGATATTCCATTACCCATTGGTGAGGGACAGACTATTAGCGCGCCACACAGTCGCTGACCGCAGCGGCTGGGCGAAACATGGTGTTCATAATGAATGAGCTATTGGATTTAAAGCCTGGAATGTTGGTATTTGAAGTTGGAACAGGAAGTGGATATCATGCTGCAACTATTGCTGAAGCCGTAGCTCCATCAGATATTTCACCGGGGGGCTGGGGTCATGTTTATACCTTCGAAATTATACCGCATCTTGCTTTTAGAGCATATAAGAACCTTAAAAAGGCCGGCTACTTAGATAGAGTAACTGTTATTTGCGGAGATGCTAGTAAGGCGTTTACTTTAAGGATAAAGGCGGACAGAATTGTTATTACAGCCTCCTCACCAAAGATTCCAACATGGCTATGTAGTTTCTTAAAAGATAACGGGATTCTCCTTTCCCCGGTAGGACCACCGAGTTTCTTATATCCGCAGAAGCTTGTGAAACTCGTTAATAAAAAGGGGAAGGTTGATATAGAGGAGTATGGTTATGTATCGTTTGTCCCGTTAAGAGGGGAAGCTGGATGGTAAAAGAGTTAGATAGAATACTTCTAGCGAGTGTAGAACGTGAGATATTTCGAGGAGCGGAGGCAATAGTATACATCGGTAACTTATGGGGTTTGAAAGTAGTAGTAAAATATAGAACCCCAAAGAGATATAGGAACCCTGTTTTAGATGCTTCTTTAAGGCGTAAACGGATTAAAAGAGAGTGCAAAGCGATGGTTGAGGCTAGAAAAGCAGGTCTCCGCGTTCCTTTTATTTTAGACGTCTATGACTTCCAGATTACTACGGAATTTATTCCCGGAACAAAACTTCACACATATTTAATGGAAGGTGGATCTACCTCAATCTTAGAGGATATAGGCAAGTATGTAGGAAAACTACACAATGCAGGCCTCACACATGGAGACTTAACCGTACACAATATCATAATCTCAGACGGCAAACCATATTTTATAGATTTTGGTTTGAGCGAATTTACGTATGATCTAGAAGACTTTGCCACAGATCTATTTGTTCTAAGGTGTTCTCTACGTGCAAGTATAGGATTGGAAGGGCTAAAATTATTTAATCTATTTTTGAAAGGATACTCTAATGAGGTGGGGAGGCTATTTAAACTTGTGAACCTAAAACTTACCGAGATCGAGTATAGGAGGCGCCACTATGGTGATTGACAGTTTGTACTTTGTTACGAGTAACGTCCACAAGTTCATGGAAGTGAAAGAAATAGTGTCGCAGTACAACCTTAAAGTAAAGCATATTCGAGAAAGCTATCCGGAAGTTCAAGCTGATAGTATTGAGGATGTAATGAAATATGCTGCAAAATGGCTAGCAGAACGTTATAAGCTAAGGCCGTTGGTTGCCGAAGATGCCGGACTATTTATCAGATCGTTAAAGGGCTTCCCAGGGGTATATTCAGCATTTGTGTACAGAACAATTGGTATAGAGGGAATCCTGCACTTAATGAACAAAATAAAAGACAGATACGCCTTATTTAAATCTGTGGTAGCATTAATAGGTGACAGTGAGGTAAGGTTGTTCGTGGGAAAGACAGAGGGGTACATCACAAGACGTCCAAAAGGTGCGGGTTGGGGATTTGACCCTATTTTTTCACCGAAAGGGTGGCCTAATCATACATATGCTTCGTTAGGGAGGCTTAAGAATAGATTATCTCACCGTTACAAAAGCTTTAAAGACTTGGTTGAGTATATCATAGGAAGGTGATTAGGCTGGCTAGGATGCATAGCAGAAAAAAGGGCAAATCACATTCTAATAGACCACCTCACCCGGTGAAACCTAGCTGGGTTAAGATGAGCCCAAAAGAAGTAGAGGAATTGGTTGTAAATCTTGCTAGAAAGGGGGTGCCCCCAAGCAAGATAGGAGTCATACTTAGAGATACCTACGGTATTCCTTTAGTGAAGCTAGTTACAGGAAAGAAGATCAATAAAATACTAGAGGACGCTGGAGCCCCAATGGACATCCCTGAAGACCTCAAAAACTTAATAAAGAAGGCAAAAATCATTAAAAGACATTTAGAGACTCATAGAAAAGATTTCCATAGTAAGAGAGGTTTCTTGCTTACACTGTCTAAAATACATCGACTGGAGAAGTATTACAAAAGGATAGGAAGGCTCCCAAAGAATTGGAAGCTTGACTTAGGGTAGAACGCTTGGGTAAAATACGAAAAAGATTTGAAGACCAAGTTATTGCTGTAGCGAATGCTATTGCTAACTTCCCAAAGGATAGAAACCTGTTGGTAGCTTCGCATATAGATGCAGATGGCATTACATCGGCGGGGATTATCTCAACCGTTCTATCTGATTTACACGTTCCATTCCACCTGACTTTTTTCAAGCAAATATTAACGGGAGATGTTAAGTCTGTAGTTTCCAAAGGTTATGATTCAGTGTTACTTATGGATTTTGGAACATCACATATTGAATTCCTAGACAGGATAGCTGAAGAAGGTTTAGAAGTTTATATAATTGACCACCACCAACCAACGTTAGAGTACGAACCCGGACGCCTGCTTATTCTTAATCCATACTTTCACGGTCTCGACGGAAGCAGAGAAATAAGTACTTCCGGATTAGCTTATCTGATAGCTAAAAAGATGGGGGGCTACGAGCACCTTCTTCCCATCGCTATAGCTGGTGCAATAGGGGATAGACAACACGAAGGCGGATTCCATGGACTAAATAGGAAACTCCTCAAATATGCCGTAGATTCTGGACTTGTTAGAGTAATAAATGAGGTTAATCTTTTTGGAGGCCCAAAACACCCGCTTCTTTTTGCTTTAGAAAGAACTGTGGATCCCTATATACCAGGAATCACCTCAGATCAGTCTGCCTGTTTTGAGTTTTTAACAAATATCGGGATAGAGCCTATGAAACAAGGCGCATGGGTAACGCTGCGAGACTTAGATGAGCAGAAAAAAAGAATTCTCGTATCAGAACTAGTGAAGAGAATTGCTTCCGAGTCTGGAAAGGCCAGCGCAGCAAAGAAATTAATAGGTGAGATATATTATTGGAATTTTGAGGATGACTCTTCACCCATCAAAGACTTAAGAGATTTTAGCACTATCCTTAACGCATGTGGTAGGATGGGATACGGAGGTTTTGGAGTCGCTTTATGCATGGGATACAGAGGTTGGTACTTGGCACAAGCCCTGAAAGTTTATCAAGAATACAGGCAAAACATTTCTAGCGCAATCAAAAACATTCTGTCTAACTTTAAGGAAAGGGTTTACGTACATAACGGATTGGCCTTTATATCAGGAGAGGATATAATCCAGGACACTATGATAGGAACAATTACCTCCATCCTACTGGGATTAAAGGAGTTTGAACAGGTTGAAATTGCAATAGGGTTCTCGAAAGTAAATGATAATTATTTAAAGGTTTCTGGTAGAGCTAAGGCAAATACAGGATTAAATCTGGGAAAAGTAATGAGTGAAATATCGGTTAACCTAGAAGGGGAAGGTGGTGGACACAGGCTTGCTGCCGGATGTACCATACCAGTAAAATATAAAGACAAATTTATCAAAGAGTTGTCAGCCAGACTCTCCCCGTGATAACCCATATGCTGAGAGTATCTCCCTAATTTCAGAATCTATCCTCCTAACCTCTTTAAGGATTTCTTCAGCTTGTTTCTTCAACTTAGAGATGTTAAGCTTTAGGAACTCCTTTCTATCAAGAAGGTTTGCTTTTGCTTCGTCTTTGTTAACCTCAACCAGAATCAGTTCGAGATTTTCGTATATTCTCACGTCATCTGGTAATTTTTCCAGCCTTTGCAACGCGCGTTCTACACTTGCCTTCTCGGATTCCATACTTCTAAGCTGAATTGTTGCACTCTCGTACTCTCGTATTTTAATTTCATACTCTTGGGATAATCGTGAAAGCTTAGATTTAACATCATCTGGCAGTTTAGCTAATACATCTCCAGTAGGGATTGCCATTTAAGCACCTCGGTAAAGTTTAGGTACCTCTCATTCTCTGTTTAGCTGGCCTTCTATCCTGAACTACCTGTATTATAAATTTTCCATCTGGCATTTTTACTGTCTTAACAAGTATTGGCATTTTGCATTCAGGGCAGAGATGGGTATACGGAGGGGATATATTTATCTTTGAACCACACCATGGACACTTTACCTCCAAAATTCATCACCAAAGAATTTAAAGTTTTGAGATAACAAAAACTTTGTGCATCGGCCATGAGGTTGGGAACTATTAGAATTATATTATTATTTTTATTCGTTACACTTATGATCGTATTAGTATGGTATCAATATCAATATGTTAAAGTTTTAGGTGAACTAAAAACATTCTTTTTGATTATTGATATACTGTTGATTGTAGCTTTTGTTTTTCCTATACTGGTAAGGAAAGTACTGTAAACTTTATTATTTAGTATAAGTAGATAGGCTTTGTGGCAAGATACTCGATTGGAAGGCTTGCTAGAAAACAAGTTATAACAGACAGAGGTCTTCCTATAGGAGAGTTGGTTGACATGGTCGTCGACGAAATTACGGGAAAGGCTTTAAGGCTGGCTTGTAGGCCATCTAAGGATGAGCTTGTTCAAGAACTTATTAGAACCCTGCCTCATGACAAGGGAGGTAATGTGCTGATACCTTTTACGACAGTTAAGCATGTTAGAGACTATATAGTCTTAGATGAGAAGCTCGTAAGGATCTATTCCATGAGGTCTCGGATGAAGGTAAGGCGGTCATAGAGTCTGATTAGCGGTTTTCAACGTAATTTTCGATCATCTTGAAAAGTATCAGATCTATCTTCGGGATTATTGATATAGCTCTTCTCAACATCTGTTTAGCATTTATATCTTGATTGTTTTTCTCTAATTTTTTAATACATTCTCTCTTAATTAACCTAATTTTAGATCTTAGATATTGAAGAGATGGGTTTTCCGCTATATCCGTCGTATCTAAAATCATCGTTGTTGCTTGGTGTATCAATGTTACGGCTAGTTTACCGCCACCGTACTCTAAGGATTGCTCAGCCAGCCTTAGCATACGCTTGTATTCGATTATTTTATTTCTTAGTAAAATTAATTTTTCCTTCCTCAATATTACCCATCAATTCATCAAACTATGCTTTGGATACTTAACCTCCTCTTTTCTCTTTAACAAAATCTTCAAACATTTTTTTCACACGCTCGTAGGCTGGGCCGCTTCCTTTAACGCCTTGCTCGGTAACACGTACTTGGTCGTGCATTATGCTGATAACTTTATTCTCCTTATCATAGTGTACGAGATCCCCTTTAAAGACCTGTTTAAGTCTGTCTGCAAGCTCTTCTAAATTTAAGGGAGGTTCAAGCTGGTATATTTCAAGTACATTGTGCCCAGCTATTATCATTCTATGATATCTCGTACCATCAGAGGATTCAACATTAATTAAAGATAAACTCATGTTTTTAGAGTTATATCCCTTCAATATCCCCCTGTAAGTTTTATTGTCAGAAGATTTAACGATAACTTCTCTTCCTAACATACCTAACATTTCCTTTAAGAAGAGTCTATCTGGGCTCTCCAATAAGACACCACATCAACTACTTATTCTAAAATTCAAAAAAATTAGCAACTTTAAATCACCCCCTCCCTATAGCTATAAATACTATTCTAATAGTTTATTTGTTCTTAAAGTAATTTATACTAGCATGTAAACATATCCTATGTATGAGTGATAAACATAAATGTGGGAAATGTGGGGAGAAGTTAATAATAGATGGCTGGGATCTTGTTTGCCCCAACTGTGGTCTGGTGTATCCTCAGCCGTTCTTCGAAAAGGGACCACGGCGTGATGACCACAGTGGGATACTTACAATAGGGATCCCAACAAACAGCTATACCCCATACGCCTTAAATTCATTTAAAGTACTCAAAACACTATGTGAACAGTTCAATCTGCCCAGGCCTGTAAGATTACATGCTGAGTATATCTTTAAATGTCTACTTGTAGATAAAAAGAAGCTTCATATAACGAATTACATATATCTAGCCGCAATATCCCTAATATTAGCTACAAGACAGTATAAGCCGATATCCCCAATACCTATAATGAAGGTTATAGAGAGTTTTCGAAAAATAGGATATAACCTGAGGAAAAAAACACTTATGAAAAACATGGGCAGGGTTATGCTAACACCTAATGGTTTGAGATTTAAGAACATAGTAATGCCGAGGGAATACGTGAAAAGAATAATCGCAGAGCTACAAGACGCATGGTACTTAGATGAGAATCTCAGAAATATAGTCGACTCCGGATTACTGGATAAAGTTAAAATAAAAGCTGAATTAATGCTAAAAAATATAAAGGAGAGGGGAGTTATAGGAAAAAACCCATACATATTGGCTATCTCAGCTGTATATCTTGCCGCCAGGGACACCGCTTTAAAAAAGGTAATTACAGAAAAACTACTGGCAAAGAAATTCAAAATCCACGAAACCACAATAAGAGACTATAATAGAATTATAAGGGGAAACATATGAAAAAGCATCGTAGAATAGAAGAAATCGAATGGGAAATAGCAAGATTTACGGAAATGATCATAGAAATATATAGAAAGATAGAGCATATTGAAACGAGGCTAAAGAAAATTGAAGAAAGAGAGTAGGGAATTATTATTTTACTTATCATTATTTATTTTGGGACTACTGATAAGATTATATAAGACAATCAGTATAGAACTTGAAACTGCCGCAAGGATTATTAGATATTTAGCCCCTATCACTATAATAAATCTAATCATATATCGAATAGTAAAAATGAAAAGAAATAAGCAAATACCTAGCAATTTCTCTTGTATTAAACTAGAGATTAACGAAAACATGATTGATGCTAAGGATGTAGGGGAGAGATGGGGGATTTTGATAAATAAAATTGTCAACATGATACCTAATTTTATGTTTATTTTAAAGGTTGGTAGAAGTAAATATGTAAACCGCGAAAGTATAGGATATGATTTGACCCTATGGCTATGGGGAGGAAAAGATAGTGAAAAAAAAGCTTATGAGATAAAAGCTATCACAGAAGCGATAATCCCCAATTTTAACGCTAGAATTTTGGATAAGAAGCAATGCGTAGAGGAGCTTAGAAAAATCGTAATGTTCAAACAACCGTCAAGTAAGGGTAAGATCCAATCCGTTGAGAAAGTGTTGAACCTACCTTTAGTAGCAGAAAGAAACACAGTTTTTTTAAGAGGGATAAAATTTTCCGCCCCAATGTCGCATGTTCAAGGCTTAAAAATAGGATATCTGTGGCCTGGAAACAAGAATCTACCTGTAAGGATAAAGTTAACAGATTTTTTAAGCCATATCGCCATATTTGGAAGAACAGGTAGTGGAAAATCTACAACTGCAAAAAGAATAGTTACGAACCTTTGGCTCAGAGGTGTCCCCTCGCTTATCTTAGACTATCATAATGAGTACAGGGATGTTATTGTTCCACTTGGCGGTGAGGTTTTCACTCCAGGTGTTGAAATTTCTCCATTGACGATCAATCCGCTGAAAGTTCGCAGAGGGATTGATGTAGATGAACATATAGACTTTTTAATCGGAATATTTGAAGATACCTATTCCCTAACTCAACCGCAGTGCTACATGCTTTCTAAAGCACTTAAAAACTTGTATACAATGTTTGATCCTGAAAAAACAGAACCCACACTTAACGATCTTGTTGACTGTATAAAAAACCTTAAGGAGCATTCCGTTTCAGAGTATGAAATCAAGAAAGCTATACTAAGAAGGATAGAGATGCTAACGAAAGGGCAACTAGGAAGAATACTCAACTCTGAAAGCGTTTGGGATTTAGAGAGGATACTAGATAGACCGGTTAGTATTGAGTTAGCCCACTTAAGAAACGATGAACATAGAAACTTCCTGAGCTATATAATTCTCAAGTTACTCTATGATTACAGGGTAAAGAAAAAATCTGAGACATTAGTTCATGCAACCGTGATAGAAGAAGCTGAAAAAATCATACGAAAAAAACCTGAAGGCCAAATGAGCATCGGCGAGAGGGTAGTATCCGAGCTGAGAAAATTCGGCGAATCTTTCGTCATAATCTCACAGTCACCCTTGGATCTTCCTAGAAGCATAATCATAAATACAGCAACTAAAGTAATCCATACAATAGGGGCTACAAGCGATGCTAGAGTATTACAAGGCCAGCTAAACCTGAATAAGGAGCAATGCTCGGTATTACTATCCCTACCACATTCTTGCGCATTACTCAAATTAAAGGATCAGCCAGAGGCTTACCCTATAAAAATAGAACCTCCGAAAAGAACCCTCAAAATTAATGATTTATTACTGAGAAATCTAAGAAGAGAAATATGGGAATATACAAGTTAGTAGCTCTTACAGGGGTACCATGCGTCGGTAAAAGCACAATAGCTAATATCCTAGCCGGATACAGGGATGTTGAAGTGGTGAACCTTAACAGGTTAATAATAGAGAAATTTAGCATTAAATCTGGAGGAGGCGTTAAAACAGCCGATATGGAAGCTTTGGAAAAATATGTGAGAAACCTTAAGTCTGAAAAAACAGTTATTCTTGAAGGCCACCTCTCCCATCTTTTACCGGTGGATATCGCAATAGTATTAAGATGCGAGCCCAAACTTTTGTACGAAAGGCTTCTTCTAAGATACGGTGTTAAAGGTAAACGTAAGATCATAGAAAACTTAGAAGCCGAAATAATAGGTGTAATAACGTGTGAGGCCCGTCTTAGAGGAGTCAAAACACTAGAAATAGATGTCTCAAAGAGAACACCCCAACAAGCTGCTAAGCTAATAATACAAATACTCCAAGGAAAAGATGTTAATGACTGCGTAAACTGGTTGACAGAGGAAAATATAGAACTCCTACACAGCATTAGAGAAAAGCTCAAAGATTATAAATTTGGTAGTGATTATACTTAATTGCTCCGGTGGTGTAGCCCGGCCAACGTTGGCCGAAAGCATAACGGCCTCTCGAGCCGTAGACGCGGGTTCAAATCCCGCCCGGAGCACTCTATCATCCAAAGAAGGTTGTTACCGGGTCAAACCCGAACCTTCTTGTTAGGAGGAGCCAGAAAATCATTAGAAAGAGTATCACACCCAACAGTTGGACAAACCGTCTATTGTATATTGGTACTACACAGAACAAGGCTGAAACTATTCCGATTACCATGTAGAAGTAACGATAAATCTTCTCAGGTTCTAACATCCACTGAAGGAAGACCCACACTCCGTACTCTCCGATCGCAAGTGATACGATAAAGACTATCACAGAATATATTAAGCCATATATGAGTTCGCTAACTATAAAGCCGGTTAACGAAACCTCTCGCCACCGCATGCTTGACCACCTTTTAACCCACTTGAAAATATTAAAGTTCCTACCTCCTTACCTTCGATAGCGTACAAAACGTTTTCAACATTTCGACCATCAACGATCCTACAGGGTATTCCGGATCTTTTAAGAATCTTAGCGGCAACAAGGTCGAATGCTTCATAGGTACCAGGGCTAAAGTTTTGTTTACTGAGAAGCCTGATTAACTCATCAACTGAAATATTATCTATCTTAACGGCGCTCTTATCTATACGTGGATCTGTAGAGTATAGACCGTCAACATCAGTAGCCTTGATTAAAATCTCTGCGCCTATGAGTTCGCTAAGGAGGGCTGCCACTGCATCCGTAGATTGCCCGGGAGAAAACCCACCCGTAACAACGATCCTACCGGATTCTATATGATGAATCACATCGTCTAACCTACTCAGATCTATATAAACAGCCTTTGGTTGAAGTATGTAGGTTAATATTGAAGCGTTCAGTACTGTTACCATTATACCTATTTCATCTTTAATTGTTGGGCGTACGCCAAAGGAGTCTAAGAGTTTTATGGACTCCCTAGCTAGTGAACCTCCGCCTGTTACAATACAAAATTTGTGTCTTCCTGAAAGTTTTAATATCAAATCCCTGTACCGCCTAAACAACTCTACCCTACTAGTGTATGGTTGATCAAACAGAAACCCGCCTATAAGTAAAACAAACCTCATTCTACACAATTACTCATTGGTTTAACTTTTAAAATGACTGTTGGCCAATAATGAATAAGAGCCCGTAGCTCAGCCAGGATTAGAGCGACGGCCTGCGGAGCCGTAGGTCGCGGGTTCGAGTCCCGCCGGGCTCGTACTAACCAAATATATTTTAACTAAGCTTCCATTTTTCAAGTTAAGCTTGTCTCTAAGTTTAAATTTAGATATTATCTCAATTACCGTGTCATCATGATGGCTTCTCTCAGGAAAGATAAGGTGCCCCTTAACTCTCCTATCAATAAGAACCGGATAACACTTAACTCCGCCAAAAATTCTCCCATGAGCTTTAAAACTTTCAACGTATAAAGGCTCCTCTAAAGATAGAAATAACCTTAACCTACTGTAATCTTCAGATGAATTAAGTTTCAAATTAAGAGTTCCAGGATAGGGGTAATATCCAATCAATTCCTTCAGCCTATCCCGGTACTCTGGAATACTAAGATAGTACCTACCATCTCCGATGCCCTCCACTACAACTCCGCTGACCACCATGCTGTACTTTAGCCCCTCAAATCTAGATCTAAGAATCAAATATAAACCTCTTACAGTAGACAAACCATCATCGCTTAGTGTAATTATAAGATTTCTTCCGTATCTCTTAGCATCAATGTAGCCTAGATTTGAAAGCTCTGAAATCCAGCGGGAAACAGTTTGTTTGGGAGATTTTAATACTGTAGATAGCTCTGACAATGTGGTACTCTTACCATTTGAGGAAAGGAAAATCTTGAGTAGAACATAGAGATGCCTAGGCTTTAATCCTTCTATCATCCTATTTTTAATGTAGAACCCGATGGTAATAAAGATGCGCTTCTTACATAACCATTGGGCTAGGTATAGTCTCCACATGAAGCAAATCTATCTCTCAAAAAAGATACGGTTGGAGGATGTGAAGACAGATATAAAATATATAGCAGGCTTAGATGCGTCTTACTTTAGAGATATCGGAGCTTCCTGTGCTGTTTTATTTAACTTCAAATATCTTAAGCCTATTGAAGTTGCATATGCGACTGCAAGGGTTAAGAGATATATTCCAGGATATTTCAGTCTGAGAGAGTATGGACTGTTATTAGAAGCATTTAAAGGACTCTTCACCAAACCTGATCTAATAATAGTTAATGCTTGCGGCATCAATCATCCAAGAAAGTGCGGTCTAGCATCGCAGATTGGGATTAGCACTAACACACCTGCTATCGGAGTAACAAAGAGCAGTCTTGCAGGAACAGTTGACAAGCTCCATGTAATAAGACGTGGGGAACTGAAGATCTATACCATCAAGTTGAAGAAAGCGATAGTAGGTTTTATGATAACTAGAGGAAATGAAAGGATAATAGTCTCGCCGGGCCACCTAGTAACATTGGACACAGCTCTAAAAATAACGCTAGAGCTTATTGACAAAAGATTAACTCCAAAGCCGTTATCGCTAGCCCACAAATTATCGAAAATAAGGTTAGAAGAGGATTTGCGAAATCTTGGCATATGCGAACAGGGAAATTGTAATAAGACAAATTAGAATGAACACTAGATCCAAAATTCCAATTTTAAACTGATACATAGAGGTTCGTTTGACTCCAGATCCGAATGCTCTGCTTTCAATAGCCTCTGCCAACTGCTGGCTTCTCTTAATCGAGTGCACAACGAGAGGTACCAAAATAGGCAGATATTTCCTAATCCTTTCTAAAAACGATCCCTTATCAAGTTCTAAACCTCGAGACCTTTGAGCATCCATAATTTGCCTTATATCATCGATGACAACAGGTATAAATCTGATCGATGTTGTGAAAACAAAGATTAACTCATATGGCATCCGAAGGAAAGTCATCAGATCAGATAATTCCGATGGCAATACTGTAAGAAAGAATATTGAGAAGAACCCTGTTAAATTTATTAGCCTTAAGCCCATTGAAACGGAAAAGTATAAATCACGTGTGAAAATATAGTCCATACCTACAATTAATGCAAAGAGCAGGATGTTTCCCCTAAATAAACGATAGAGTTCCACCCATAGCCTACTTGAAGAAAAAAGTGAAATCATAACCAGAAATAGCAAAATCTGAGAGAGAACACCAGAGAAAATTATTGACAATGTGGAAAAGCCTATTAACATGGGAAGCTTTGATATTACATTTAACCTATGGAGAAATGTGTTTTTCTTCCTAAATTTAAAAGCCTCTAGATAATACAAATTTTTCACCTATCCTCTTCCGGATCTCTCGTGCGAGTTCTGTCACTGAGGGAGTGCTACTTTTTAATGGCAATTTAAGGCTATCACAAAGAGTGAGAAGAATAGGTCTAACGAGGTTGCACTTCTTTAACAGTTCAGTATCATTTAGAATCTCCCATGGCGGCCCTTGAGCTACTATCCTTCCATGAGACATAAGTATTATCACATCGGGTTTTAAGTCATAGACCCATTCAATATCGTGAGTTGCGATGATTACGCTCTTGCCCATCCCCTTAAACCTCCAGATTAATGCCTTAAGATTCTCCTTGCTAAACCGATCCTGACCTACAGTAGGCTCATCTAAAGCCAAATACTTAGGTTCCATAGAAAGAATAGAGGCAAGCGCTAACCTCCTCATCTCACCCCCACTTAGGCTCCATGGAACCCTCTCCTCGAAACCCGTCAGTCCAACAACTCTTAGCGCGTTTTCAACACGACTCTTAACCATGACGGAGTCTAGACCGAGATTCTCAGGGCCAAAAGCTACCTCTTTAAAAACCGTTTCGCAGAAAAACTGCAGCTCAGGATTCTGAAATACAAGACCTATCTTTCGACAAAGTTCTGCAACTGTAGCCTCCCTAGTATCAACCCCGTCTACTAGAACTCTTCCGGATTTTGGCTTCAATATCCCATTTAGATGCTTAAGTAAGGTAGACTTGCCAGCACCGTTTTCACCCATCAGTACATAAATATTGCCGTTTTTAAAAGAGACGGAAACATCTACCAGAGCGCTATGGCCGTTATAATCGTAGTAAACGGATTCCACCTCAATCATTTAGACCTAGCACCTCCAAGAATTCCTCAACGGTTAGTGCGGGCCTATCTATATCGACCCCAACTCTCCGCAACTCGTGGTATAATTCTACAAGTTTAGGGATGGCTGAGCCACTGTTATAGACCTTATCCATACTATAAACTTTCCAAGGACTATCATAAGCTATTATTTCACCTTCCTCCAAGACAAGGACCCTGTTAACGATCGGAGCTATAAGATCTACTCTCTGCTCCACTATCACAACGGTTAAGCCAAGCTTAAATGAGAGTTCATCTATCATGTTTATGAGTCTGATTGAATTAACAGGGTCAAGCTCAGCAGTCGGCTCGTCTAAGACTAAGATTTTTGGCTTCATTGCCATTATAGCCGCGAGTACAACAAGCTGTTTTTCTCCACCGGAAAGTTCATGTATAAGACGTTCCCTAAGCCTTTCAATATTAAGTAGTCTCATAACCCAGTCTATTCGCCGTAGAATTTCTTCCCTCTTTATACCAAGATTCTCTAAGCCAAATGAAATTTCCCTCTCCACACTTAGAGCAACGAGCTGGTTTTCAGGATTTTGAAAAACAAGCCCGACATCTCTTGATAATCTAGCAACCCTAACATTTCTAGTGTCTAAACCACTTATCTCTACCACACCTTCGAACTCACCTTCGTAAAAATGGGGTATCAAGCCATTAATCATCCTACAGATAGTTGACTTTCCACTACCACTAGGACCCGAGATTAGAATCTTCTCCCCCGGCTCTATTCTAAACGATAAAGCTTTAACGGCCCATTTCTTGCTATTAGCATATCTAAAGCTAGCATCTTTGAATACGATGCTCATCCCATCTTAACCTTTGATGTAAAAGTTAAAGAAATTTAAAAGCCCTTAGAGGGCTAAAGTGTAACGGGGTCAAAGTTGCCGAGACGAGTGAAAAAAGTTCCTAAGAAGATATATGAGGTCATAGCGACAAACATCTTCAAGAATAGGGTTTTGGGAGAGACGTGGGCGAGTAAACCTGAGACACTTTTAGGTAGAAAGATAGAAATTTCCGTGGCTGACGCAACCGGGGATTTTACACATGAAAACTATAAAATGTGGTTTAAAATTCTATCCTACGATGAAAACAAAGCGTATGCCACCTTTGTCAAGGAAGCGCTTAGGGCGGACTATGTTAGAAGCATTATTCGCAGGAGGACAAGCCGAGTGGACGTATTCACCAGGGGTGAAACGTCTGATGGTCACCTAATACACTACTTTAACCTTATCGTCACAGAGAGGAGGGTGAGAAAAAGCAAGGAGCAGGGAATCAGACGAATAGCTAACCAAATCATGGCTGACTTAATACCAAAGCTCACGATAGATGAGCTTGTGATATCGGCGATTTTCTCTGAACCACATGATATAAGAGGAGCGATAATAAAGGAGGCTGGGAAGATAGCTAGGATACAGCTAGTTGAACCCCTAAAGATAGAGGTTATAAAGCTTCCAGCGAAAATAGCAGAGGGTGGAGGAAAGATAGTTGAAAGCATTGCTGTTAGCAGCGGGTAAAGGTAAAAGGCTTAGGCCAATAACCCATACTATTCCCAAATATTTAATCCCTCTTGGACCCACTACGCTTTTAGACCGACACATAGAGAACATATTGAAGCTGGGAATAGGTGAAGTAGGAATCGTAGTTCACCATCTTTCAGAGTTAGTGGTTAAACACATTAGACAAAAGTGGAGACAAATAAATTTTCGATTCCTAACTCAGGATTCCCCTTCGGGTACGGGCGATGCGGTGAGTGCAGGGAAAGAATTCATAGGAGATTCTGATTTTCTACTGATTTACGCAGATAACCTATTTTCTGAAAAAGCCTATGAAAAAATCATTACACATTACTCGAGGGAGGGAAAACCAATTATTGGGACAACCGAAGTTTCTGACCCTTGGAATTATGGGGTATGCCTGACCGAGAAGAATAATTTAGTTAGTATAATAGAGAAACCGCCAAGCGAAAGGTATGGTAATAGAGTACTTACAGGAATATTTGTTTTCAATAAATTCATCTGGGACTATCTCAAAATGGTCAGGCTATCCCCTAGGGGGGAGTATGAGCTAACGGATGCTATAAATATTATGAGTAAGGAGCACAGGATCTTGTGCGTCGATGTCGGCCGCCCATGGATTGATGTTGGAAGACCAAACTCGCTACTTAAAGCCAACCGGATTATTTTAGAAGAGTTGGGAATAAAAGTCTACATCGCTAAATCTGCTAAACTTGCTACAGACGGGGTATGCAATGCAACTATATGTGAAAATGTTGAGGTTGGCGAGGATAGTACCATAGAAAACTCTATTATTATGGATTCAACTAAGATCGGGAAAAAAGTATATATTAAGCATGCTATAATTGGTTGCAGATGCCTTTTAAGAGATAATAGTATGTTGATTGGCAGGATCGACGACCCAATAGTTATCGGAGCTGATACGAAGCTTCCTGCTAATACAAGGATAGTTGCTTAAGCTGCAGAAACCACTTTTACTATTTGTAAGTGCTTTAGAGGCTCATCCAGCCCTATTCTCATCTTAGTCTCTGCGTCTATACCGTATAGGGCCTTTTTACCGAGTTCTGTGTGAATCTTCATAGCTAAGTCCTTAACGGTAGAGTCTTTTTCCAGAAGAAAGACGTCAGGAAGTATGTTTCCCTCCTTGTCGGAATATTTAGTCTCATTCTCAACAGGAAAAACCGCTTTAAGATTAAGAATGTTAAAGGCTGCTGTTTCGAGACATTTCTGAACGCCGGTGCTTCCAAATATGGAGAGAAACTCCTTAACAATGGATAGAGCATTTTTCTGGGCGGTTGTAAGCTTGCTATTTTCTACGATTTTAAATGTTGAATCCCCCGGATAGTACTCTATAAGACCTGAAGCCGACGCTTTTCTTAAGATAAGCTCTGCTTCGGCTGAAACAGGTATTACTGGAAGGGGTTTAAGCTTCTCTACCAGTAGTTTGTAGTTTTTCCTTGCTTGGGGGATATCCATCTTATTAGCGGCGATTATTACGGGCTTCGACGCCGACAACAAGGTTTTCGAAAACATTAACAGCTCTTTGATATCGGGTTTAGAGCTTAGGGACAACGACACCTCGGATAGAGCCTTAAGTATCTGCTGTTTACGAATCTTCATCCCAGCTAATATTTGATAAATAACATCTTCCACTTTTAAGCGGCGTACTCTTGCCCGGCCAGCTACCTTATCCCAGTGCCTATCAAGTATGGAGGCAAGCCATTGTGTAAACTCCTCAATAACTATT